>CALGUJ010000220.1 GCA_937902055.1 uncultured Pelolinea sp. | reverse complement strand
TCCTGGGCGGCAGCGCGTTGGCAACCCCCATGCTGTTCGAGAGCATGGGCCGGCAAAACGCGCGGGGTTCTTACCAAATCTGCCTGCATGGCAGAGATTCCCAACGCCTGGCGATGGTCAAGAAAATCTCGGAGAAAATTGTCTGCCAATTTCCTGATCTGGACCTCTCAATAGCAGCCACCCTCGATATGCGTGAAGCAATCGAGGGTGCTGCTTTTATATTGAACCAGATCCGTGTTGGCGGTTTGAATGCGCGCCTGCTTGATGAAACTTTCCCGCGAAAATATGGGATTCCCGGCGAAGAGACCGTGGGCCCGGGAGGTTTCTCCAATGCGCTGCGCGGCATTCCTGTGGTTCTCGATTATTGCAAAACCATTGAAAAATATGCACCGCAAGCGGTCATGTTGAACCTGATGAACCCCAGCAGCCTGATCCAATACGCAGTTACACGCTACACCTCCGTGAAAGTCGTCGGCACCTGCGATACCCCTGTGAGCACCTGCCGGATGGTATCGAACGCGTTAGGCCTGCCATTGGATAAATCCCAGGTTTCCTGGTTCGGCATGCACCATTTCGGGTGGCTGTTTGACCTGGCTGTCGATGGGCGATCCCGCCTTGACTCGGTTTTCAGCCAGTTGGAACGCATGGCGAACCTGGGCGTGGACCCCGAGATCGTTACTGCCTTACGCGCCATACCGGCGCCTTACCTAAAATATTATTTCCATCCCGATCGCATGCTGGCGATGACCGAGGGGCGAAAACCGCGCGCGGAGCAGTTGATCGAGGTATTTGCCCAGCTCGAGAGCGCCATGGACCGCTGGTCCGAAGGACAGCCGCTGGATTTCCTGCAGCAACGCGGGGCGGGTTGGTATGACAAGATTGTCGTTCCCACATTTCTTGCCCTGGCTGAGCAGCGTGAAAGCGACCTGATATTGAGCGTTGGCAATGAAGATTCCATCTCCTGGCTGCCCAGGTCGGCTGTCATTGAAGCGCCGGTAGCCATTTCCGGCGGAAAGATCGGCCGGCCGCGTATTCCGGCGCACATCCCTGAAGATATCCAGGGCATGATCATGCGGAACTGCGCCTATGAGATGCTGGCAGTCGAAGCGATCGTGGAGAAAGACCGCAGCAAAGCTCTGCGGGCGCTGCAATCCAACCTGCTGGTGAAGGATTTCAACCAGGTGCGCGGCATTATGGGTGAAGTCTGGCCGGAAGAAGCGCAGCCCGGTTTTAAAATGATCGTGAGTGAAAAACCAGCGGCCGAGGCATATTGTGGGGAAGGGAAACTGGGATTTGCCGTTCCAACCCTGCATTATGGTGAAAAAGCCATCGAGAGCATGCCGCTGCGTGAAAAAAGATATGCAGTGATCACCATGGAAATCCCCTGGGTGAACATCCGCCAGCGCTTCCCGCGCGATCCCGAAGTTGTGGTTTACGTGGACGAGCTGGACTGGTACGCGCTGGAGGCCATCGAACGCAGCCTGCCAGAGATCGATCTGGTGGTCGGTGTGGGCGGCGGGATGGCCACCGACGGCGCCAAATTCGTGGCCTGGAAACGCCGCATCCCCGTGGATGTCGTACCGACCATCACCTCCGTGGATGCTTCCGTTACCAAGAGCATTGCCGCCCGGTCGGGCGGACACGTCACCTATATCGGTTACGTGGTTCCCCGCGACGTTTACGTGGATTATCCGGTCATCCGCGGTGCCCCCAAACGGCTGAACCGCTCCGGTGTGGGCGATATCCTGTGCTCTCATGTAGCCTTGTTCGACTGGAAACTTTCGCACGACCATACGGGCGAGGATTATGATGAGAACGCTGTTCGTGAAATGCATGTATGGCTCAGGAAAATTGAAGGCGGTGCCGCGGATATCGAAGCGATGAATGACGACGGCATCCGCCTGATCATGAATGCGTTCGAGGACATCAGCATCATCTGCCGCAAGTTCGGCAGCAGCCGCCCGCAGGAAGCCTCCGACCATACTTTTGCTTACAATGCCGAATTCCAAACCGGCAAAAAATTCCTGCACGGTGAATTAGTTGCTTTGGGAGCCTATGTATTGGCGGCGCTTCAAAATAACGATCCGGAATATCTGCGGAATATCTACCATCGGACAGGTATCCTGTGGCAACCCAGAGATATTGGGTTAACCAGAGAAGAATTCATCAATGTGCTCGGGACCTTGAATTGGTATCAAAAGAATTTTGGCAGAAGGTATTCAATTCTGGATGAAGTTCGCATAGATTCAGCATTTATAGAGATGATGCAAACAAAACTGAATTTTTAAAATCAAAGAATGGATTTGTAGATAAACCTACTTTCGAATTTCGACTTTATGGACCTAACCGAAATTCATTTCATAAAAAATTGGTTCTGGAGGTGATTATCGTAAAAAAATTGTTTAGTTCGTAAAAAAATTGAAAAATTAAAAAATTTTTGGAGGAAACATGAAAAAAGGTTGGTATAACGAAAAAATAGGTTTAGTCCTGCTTCTGGTAGGCGCGGCAATTTTCGTGCTTGCATTTATCATCATGAATCCCCTCGGAACAGCCATCGGCCCTTCCGAATCGGGCAGCCGTGTCGTCCTGTTGAACATCATGGCGTTTGTCTTTTGTCTGCCGTGGGGCGCGTACTGGATGTATAAATTCGCGCAGCATGCCGATTGGCTGGCTATGCCCGGCCGCTTCATCAAGGGACTGAAAACCAAAGTCTTCTCGCCCTATGCGTTGGTCGGTATTGCCATCATCGGCGCCTTGTTCGCGGCTGCCGGTTTCGGTGACCTGGGCGGTTTGGACGTGCAGGCCATGGTGATCGCTGCCTCTGCTTCGCTCTTCGGCAGTGTCGTGTCCTTCTTCGGCTTGTTTGTCGGTCAGATCATTGCGCGTGTCTTCATCAACCCGGTATGGTCCGGCGGTTCTTCAACGGCTGTCTCGACCCTGATTGCCTACACCCTGATCGATGCTTCCATCTGGGCATTTGCCGGTTACATGTACTTCAAGAACGTGGTCAACCGCGGCGACAAACCCTTCTTCGGCCGTTTCCTGGTTACCCTGCTCCTGACCGAAGCTGTCCACCAGCCGTGGTGGTTCGCCACTTACTGGATCATGAACACGCGTGAAGCAGCTATCACCAACGTTCTGGCTGACTGGGTCGTTCTCGGCGCCGGCAACTTGTTCTTCCCCTACTGGTGGTTGAGCTTCCTGTTTGTTGCCACCGGTTTCCTGGCTGGCGAAGCTGCCCGCAGAGTCATCAGCGGCGGACGCACCAAGGAAAAAGAAGACTAATTCTCTCCTTGCGGGAATTTAAATAAGAAACGAAGTGGATATAGCGTCTCATTTTTGAAAAATCTAGCGGATTGTTTCAACCAGAGCGCTTTATCCACTTCGCATGATGCAATCTTACCAAATAAAAAAAGGTTTTTGATCCCATAGCAGTCATTGAATTATTCACTAGCCTTTTGCGTTAGAAACTCTTTACTGAGAAGAGGAAAATTAATGAAAACAGTCTTCTTTAAGGATTATTCCTTTAGATATTTGCATCAAAACGAGGACGAGAGAGCACTGAACAAACTCAATCTTGAGATTGCGGAAGGTTCGGTAGTGGGTGTGATCGGCAAGGCGGGCGCCGGAAAAAGTACGTTCGTGAAATCGTTGAACGGCCTTTGCCCGCAAGTGGACATTGGATATCAGGATGGCGACCTGTTCATCGATGGCGCGAATGTCCGCGATCGTGAAGTTTACGAAATGGCGAATAAGGTCGGGATCGTCCTCCAGAATCCCGAACTGCAAATCTTTTCACTGACGGTGTATGACGATATCGCATTCGGCCCCTCGAATTTGGGTGTAAAGCGGGAGGAGATCATCCGGCGCGTGGAAAATGTGGTGGATGCCATCGAATTGCGTCCGCTTATCCATCGCAGCCCCAATAACCTTTCGGGCGGCGAACAGCAATTGCTTGCCATTGCCGGAATCCTGGCCATGGAACCCAAGGTGCTGGCATTCGATGAACCTGTTTCCATGTTGGACCCGATCGGCAAAGAACAGGTTCTGAAAGCTATGTTCAGCGTTACGGAAAAAAATAATACTTTGAGCATCATCACGGAATCCGGCGCGGATATCGAAGCCGTCGCGGAATTCGTGGATTATGTCGTCGTGCTGGATGAAGGAAAGATCATCGCTTCAGGACCCGCGGAAGAGGTCCTGAAAAACGATATTGTGAGCGAAGTCGGCGTGGGACAGCCTCAGGTGACTGAACTCTTCAACAAACTGGGTATGGACGGAATCAAACTGGGAAAAACCCCCATAACGCTCAACAGCGCTGTGGATGTTTTGAAAAAGGAGTTGAAAAGCAAAGGAAACAAACCGGTCAAGCGCGTTACGGCCAAAGGCGCTGTTCGCAAGCGTGAATTCGGTGAAAACATTATCGAAGTAAAGAACCTGCATCATTTTTACAAGAATGGCACGCATGCCTTGAAGGGCGTATCTCTCGATATCCCGAAAGGGCAAATCGTCGGCATCATCGGGCAGAATGGCTCCGGCAAATCGACGTTGGCGAAACATCTGGTCGGTTTGTTGAAACCGACCAACAAGGATGCCGTGTTGAAGTTAGGTAATTTGGATTGCATGAATCCCAAGACCAAGCTGAGCGACATCATCAAGATTTCCAATTATATTTTCCAAAACCCGGACGAACAGTTATTCGCTGAAACCGTGCGTGAAGAGATCCGTTTTGCCCCGCGCATGCTGGAAATGTCCAAGGAACAAATGGACAAGGAAGTCCAGGAAGCCATGGATGTGTTTGACCTCTATCCTTATCGCAAGCGCTTTATCTATGGGCTGGATGAGGATATCAAGACCTACCTGGCCATCGCCTGCGTGCTTCCCATGCACCCCGAAATCCTGCTGATCGACGAGCCGACCACCGGGCTGGACACTTTCGGCGAAATAAAGATGATGGAGAGCCTGCACAGACTAAATGAAGAATTCGGCAAGACTATCGTGATCATCACCCATAATATGAAGACAGTAGCCAATCATTGCGATCGCGCCATTGTCTTATCAAAAGGCGAGATCATTTTGGATGGGGCGCCCCGCGACGTGTTCACGAAAAATGAGGAACTGCTCAAAGCCGATATCTACCCACCGCAGATCACCCGCCTCGGCCAGGAATTAGCCAAGGAATTGGATTTCCCGCGTGATGTTTTGACCGTGGACGAAATGGCTGCGACCCTCAAAAGCGTTCTGAAATCTTAACGGAGCTGAAAAATGGATATCGACATTTTAAAAGCAAGGGACAATGTAGAAGAATCATTCCTTAATACAGGATTGAGCCCTGTAACAAAATTTTTTGTGCTCCTGACTGTGTTGATCATGGCAGGCATTTGGCTGGACGTCCGCTATTTGGCGCCGTTGCTCGTGCTGGGTTTGATCCTGGCGATTGTGGCAAAGATACCGAAAGGTTTGTTCATCGTGATGATCACGGCGCTGCTGCTCACCTGGTATCCAACCCTGCGCACGACCGTGATGCAGGCTAACCCGGATTACTATCAGGTTTTGGACAAGGCCTGGGCGGCTACCCCGGTGGCAACGGTGAACGTAAAGCTGTTAAACCTTGGAAATGTGGGCTTGACCTATGGCACATTGTATTGGTTGACGGGCAGGATTGTGCGTTATCTGACGGTTGTGATCTGGGCGGTTTTCTTCATCGTGACCACGCCGATGAGCGAAATTGCCAACACGATGTACGCGCTGGAAGTGCCTTACCAGATCGTGTTCGTCTTCCAGATGACCTACAAGTTCATCCCCTACATGTCATCGGTGATCAACCAGATCTCGGACGCGCAGAAACTGCGCGCCTGGAACATGCGCACCATTAACCCCAAGAAATTGCTGCAGAGAGCCATCCCGATCGCCAATCCAATGATCCGCCGCACGGCCATGATCGTGGACCAGGTAACTATCGCAACCCAAATCCGCGGTTTCGGCAGCGGAACCCCCACTCCGATGAAGGAGATTTCTCTGAAAAGCTACGACAAAATCCTCATGGCTATTTTCGGTTTAGGCTTCATCGTAGCTATCGTGGGCACGATCGCTTTCAAATGGGGCGCTTTATAGGTAATTAAATGTCTACGATTGATTATTTATTGGGTATTGATATAGGAACAACCGGGGTCAAGTGCATCCTGATCG
>CALGUJ010000219.1 GCA_937902055.1 uncultured Pelolinea sp. | reverse complement strand
GGACGTGATCATTTCAATCCTGCTCGAAAGCGCTGCTGAAACCGTCTGTGAAGGCTTTCAGCGTGGGAACGTCAAACAGGGCGATCGTAACCGATTTAAGCCCGGATTCGGCGTGGTTGTCGAAATAAGCCGGGATGCTTTTCATGAACAGCGCAGCGGCCAGCTCTTTGGGAAAGCCGAAGATGCCGGTCGAGATGGCCGGGAAGGCGATGCTGGTGAGGGCCAGTTCGTCGGCCAGCGTCAGGCTGCCGGTGATGGCTTCCACCAGTTTGCGGCCTTCTTCTCCCTCGCCCCACACCGGGCCTACCGCATGGATCACGAATTTGCAGGGCATGTTCCCGCCGGAGGTGTATGCCGGATGGGCGTGGGTTACCGGGCCGTGCTGCCGCACCCAGGCGTTGCTTTCCGTCTGGATGGCGGGGCCGCCCCGGCGGGCAATGGCCGCCGCCACGCCGCCGCCGTGCGCCAGATGAGCGTTCGCGGCGTTCACGATCGCGTCCACCGCCAGGGTTGTGATGTCGCCCCGGCAGATTTCCAGGATGCGCCCGCCGCTCAGGCTGATGCTTTTCATGATTTCCGTCATTTTTTCCTCTCCTCCTATTGTAAACAAAAAAGGCAGTTGCAAGAACTGCCTTTATCGGTGATTTTCCTTATCAGGTCTTGTGTTACAGGCTTGGGAATTAAATCGCAGCTTTGGCTTTTTCCACCACGCTGGTGAATGCCTGCGGGTCGCGCACGGCCAGGTCGGCCAGCATCTTGCGGTTGAGCAGGATATTGGCTTTCTTCATGCCGTAAATGAACTTGCTGTAGCTCAATCCGTTGGTGCGGGCGCCGGCATTGATGCGGGCGATCCACAATTTGCGCAGATCGCGTTTGCGATTGCGGCGGTCGCGGGTTGCGTACCACAAGCTCTTCAGCATGGTTTCGTTTGCGCGCCGGAACAAGCGGCTGCGTGTGCCGAAGTTCCCCTTGTTTAGCTTTAAAACTTTCTTGTGTCGCAGATGGGTTACGGTTCCACCTTTTACACGTGTCATGATTCACTCCTTTGCGTACCCCTGGGCGCCGGTTTTATACCAGTTGTGTGCACCCAACAGCCGCACGTTGTCTTTTTTTTCTAACGATTTTTATCCAAATACGGCGCCAGTCTCTCGACGCGCTGGACGATTGCCTCGCCCTTCACTGTCACCATTTCAGCCAACAAAGCTTTGGTGCGTCTTGAACGGTTGCGGCGCAGGTGGCTCTTTCCGCCTTTGGTGCGGACCAGCTTGCCGGAACCGGTGGCGCGAAAACGCTTTGAAGTAGCCTTGTGGGTTTTCAGTTTAAACTTACCTGAAGTTGTCTGTTTCCTCGGCACGGTCTTACTCCTTTATAGAATACAAAAAAATATCGCCTGATAAGCGAATCGCAATTATACCAGATTAACAAAAAAGGAGCACACCGCGGTGTGCCCCTTGTGATTCAGAAAGATTGCTGATGCGCCGGCTTTATGCTTCGCTCTTGCTTTCGGCGCTCTCCGCTTTAGCCGCTTTGGGTTCCTTGGGTTCTTTTACTTCTTTAGGCTCTTTGGCTTCCTTGCTTTCAGCGGCAGGTTTGGCATCCGCGGCAGGCTTTTCGGCGGGTTTGTCGACTTTCTTCCCGGGGCCTTTGGAGGGAGCCAGCACCAGCGTCATCGAGCGGCCTTCCATGGAAGGAGCCACTTCGATCACTGAAACCTCGCGCAAATCCTCGGCGATTTCGCGCAAGTCTTCCAGTGCGATTTCGGGGTAGGTCACTTCGCGGCCGCGGAAGCGGATGGTCACTTTCACCTTCATGCCGTCTTCCAGCCAGCGGCGGGCGTCGCGCACTTTGAAGCCGCGGTGATGCTCGTTGGTCTTGGGGCGCAGGCGGATCTCTTTGACTTCGATCTTGGTCTGCGATTTACGCGCCTGGCGTTCTTTTTTGGTTTGCTCGAACAGATACTTGCCCAGGTCGAGTACTTTGCACACTGGCGGGTCGGCCGAGGCGGCAATTTCCACCAGGTCGAGGTTGGCTTCCCGGGCGATCTGTAACGCTCTGTCTGTGGGAACGATGCCTAAATTCTCCCCGTTTTGGTCGATCAAGCGGACCCTGGGGGCGCGGATGAACTGATTGGCATTTACTTGGGTCGTTGTTGTACTAATGGCACACTCCTTTATTTACCTAAATCGTTTTGATATTACCATATTTATAAACCCTTCGTCAATAAAATGGCTGCCGGATTTATTAATAAAGAGCGAGTCCCATTCGTCGGAGATGGAAGAAAAAAGATCCGGCGAAGGATTCTCGCTCTGGTTTTTATTATAAGCTACTAAATCCTGTCAATTGATATCAGGCTTTGGAAGCGATGTCCGCATTCGCTTTTTCGATGAAGGCTTCCAGCGCCATCGCGCCGGGATTTTCGCCCGAGCGCATGCGCAGCGCCACCTGGCCGCTTTCCATTTCCTGGTCGCCCACCACCAGCATGTAAGGGATCTTCTGGTTCTGCGCGTCGCGGATTTTGGCGTTCATGCGTTCGCCGCGGTCGTCGATTTCAGCGCGGATGCCCTGCGCTTTCAGCTTGGCGACCACCTCTTTGGCGTAGTCCACGTGCCGGTCGGCGATGGGGATCAGCATGGCCTGCACGGGCGACAGCCACACCGGGAAAGCCCCGCCATAATGCTCGATCAGGATGCCGAAGAAGCGTTCCATGCTGCCCATCAGTGCGCGGTGCACCATGTAGGGGCGATGCTGCTGGCCGTCTTCGCCGATGTAGGTCAGGTCGAAACGGTTGGGTTCGTTGAAGTCGAACTGATTGGTGGAGAGCTGCCATTCGCGCCCGATGGCGTCATTGACCTTCAGATCAATCTTGGGGCCGTAGAATGCGCCGCCGCCCGCGTCGATCTCGTAATCCAGCCCGGAGCGGTCCAG
>CALGUJ010000218.1 GCA_937902055.1 uncultured Pelolinea sp. | reverse complement strand
TTGGTGGCGCTCATGCGCTCCGCCACCGCCATCGACCAGGAAGCGTCCACCACGAACAGGATCAGGTTGGCGGCGCGCCGCACGCGCACTTTGCGCATGTAATCGCTCTTCTTGACGTGGAAAGCCACGTCATTGCGGTTCTGCTCTTCCTTGCGCTTTTTCTGGAAAGGCGCAGCCGCGCGCAGGGTGGCGTCGAATGCCAGGTCGTTGGTTTTGCCGTTGGCCGGCCGCGCCTGGATGTAGCGCCCGCGCTTCAGTTCGGTCTTGGTGCGCGAACGGCGACCGCCCACGCTGCGCACGATCTTGTCGAGCGGCGTGTCCAATCGGCGCGGTGTGAAAGCCTCGCCGGTTTTGATCTTCTGGCCCCCCTCCCACCAGTTGGAGTTATATTGATCGAAGACGTCACGGGGGGAAAGCGGGACGTCCCCTTCCTGTTGGGGAAGGTCGCCCGTCTCTTCCCCCTTTACGCTTTTTTTGGGGCGTCCGTTTCCGGCTTGCGCTCTTTTTCTTCGTCGGTCGGAAAATCTTCGTCGCCGCGCGAGCCGATCAATTGTTCAATTTTCTGGCTGATCTCTTCGGCGCCGATGTCATTCTGCTGGGTCGGCCCGCCCTTCAGGCGGTGCGGCAGCGCCAGTTCGGCGGCCAGCGCGATATCCAGATCGTTGATCTGGGTGCGGCCTTCCAGCGCGGCATGCGCGCGCGAGGCTTTCAGGATGACCAGGTCCGAGCGGTGGCCGTCCACGTTCAGTGAAGCGGTCAGCGAAGCGATCGCCAGCAGGTTGCGCTGGGTGTAAACCACCTCGTCCACCAGCTTGCGCGCCTGATCGATGCGCTTGGAGAGTTCTTCCTCGCGCGGCAGCCATTCCTGGCGGAAGGCTTCGGCGTCCTGTTCGAAAGCCAGGTTGCGTTCCATGATCTGCACGCGCTCGCGCGCGGTGCGGATGCCGTGAATTTCCACGGACAGCGCGAAGCGGTCCAGCAATTGCGGGCGCAGTTCGCCCTCTTCGGGGTTCATGGTGCCCACCAGGATGAAACGCGCCGGGTGCGTGAAGGAGATGCCTTCGCGCTCCACGATGTTCATGCCCATGGCGGCCGAATCCAGCAGCACGTCCACCACGTGGTCGTCCAGCAGGTTGACTTCGTCGATGTAGAGCAGCCCGCGGTTGGCCGCCGCCAGGATGCCCGCGTCGAAGCGTCGCTCGCCTTTTTGAATGGCGGATTCGATATCCAGCGTACCCACCACGCGGTCTTCGGTGGCGGAAACCGGCAGATCCACGAAAGGCGTACGCCGGTGCGCGACCGGCAGCTCTTCGCCGCGGCTGACGCGCTCGCGGCACTCGGTGCACCAGGTCTCCGGCCGGTCGGGGTCGCAGGCAAAGCGGCAATCATCCACCACCTTCACCTGCGGCAGCAGCGCCGCCAGGGCGCGCGCGGCCGTGGATTTGGCCGTGCCGCGTTCCCCGCGGATCAGCACGCCGCCGATGCGCGGCTCCACGGCATTCAAGATCAGGGCGCGTTTCATGCGCTCCTGTCCAACAATCGCGGTAAATGGGTAAATGACTCTCATTCAGTAGGTTTCCTTTATACAATGAAATGCTTTGTAAGTTTACCACCAGCGTTTGAGGCGATCAAAATTGGAAAAATGAACGCGCCTGTTTGCGCCGGTGCGCTGCCTTTATAATACACTCAGCGCGTTCAGGAGCGCCTTCGGTATCGATGGATTTCTCGCAAGGCAAACGAATTTTACCGGCTTTTTTCAATCGGGTCATGCCGATTTTTATCTTGCTCGCGACTGTTTTAAACCTGTCGGCTGGAAACGTGCAAGCGGAGGATGAGAACCCCGAACTGACCGCGCGCGGGTATGCCGCCAATGCATTGAAAACGCAGGTTGCCCTCAAGGGAGCGGATATCCTGGCCGGCCAGGGCGTGGCGGTGATCTACCCGCTGCAAGGCCCTTTCGACAGCAGCGGCTACCTGCCCTTCCAGTACCAGTGCACGGCGGCCGGCTGCTTTCAATGCCTGGAATTCATCCTGTGGCTCTACGACGCGCGCCTGGGCTACCCTTACAAGTGGCCGGGGTCGTTTTGGAACCCCTACGAGATGATCGGCGTGGTGCAGATCGCCGATCAGTTGGCCTATAAAGTGGAAACCAGGCTGCTCTCCCCCGAAAACGCCCAATACCTGCTTTACAGGGAATACACCGATCTCAGTTATTATCCCAACGGCAGCGCCGTGCCGCCCGAACCGGGCGACATCCTCATCTCGGCCGACGGCGGTCACGCCATGATCGTCAACCGCATTGGCGGCGACCAGATCGAGGTCGTGCAGCAAAATAACTGGGAGATCAAGCCCGATCCCCTGCCCCTGCCGCTGGAAAACCGCCAGCTTTATTTTGATGGCTTCGTCTATACAGCGCAGAACAGCATGGGCTGGATCCATTCGCCGCGCTGGGCGGCGCTGCTGGCGCAGTCTGCTGATGTCCCGGCTGATGGAGAGGAAGGGTTGCAATGGGCGCGCGGCGCGCAGTCGCTGGTGCTGACTATTTCCGCGGATACGTTGAATGAACTGGCCGCCGGCGCGCAAAGCGGCGCGCCCCGCCGCATGACCGGGCAATTGGCCGCCGCGGGCGCGCTGGCGCTGACCAGCCCGGACTATCTGGCCTGCGTTTTGAGCCGCCTGGCGGAGCTGCTGCCGGGCCAGCCTGCCCTGCAGCCCGCCAGCGGGATCTCCGCGCTGGCGGTCGAGATCCCCTACGTCAACGGCGCTCTGCACATCACGCCCGCGGGCGGCCCGCAATCGGGCGCCGGCTCGGATTACAGCTTGCCGGCCTGCGCCTGGGATGGGTAGCTTCCCGCGCCGGTGTGGATGGCATAGATGGCAACGATATATGTATATATAATTATGGAGATATTTACAGGTAAGCAACGGCGCCCGCCGTTGCCGGAATTAAATCATTAATGAGGAAAATATGCGTCCATTGAACATCATCCAGGAAAAACAGGCCGGCGATTATTTCGTCAGCAGCGACCCGGCCAGGCTCGACATCGCTTTCATCCATAACTGGCTGGCCAACGATTCCTACTGGTCGAACGGCATCCCGATCGAGCTGGTGGAGCGGCTGGTGCGGAATTCATTCTGTTTCGGGGTTTACCAGGCGAACGGGCAGCAGGTCGGTTTCGGGCGCGTGGTCACCGATTACACCACCTTCGCCTGGGTCACAGACGTGTTCGTCATCGACGAGCACCGCGGCAAGGGGCTTTCGGTGCTGTTGATGAACGCCATCCTGGAGCATCCCGAAATGCGCGTTATCCGCCGCTGGCTGCTGGGCACCGACCTGGCGCACGGTCTTTACCGCAAGCTGGGTTTCGGCGACCTCGATCACCCCGAGAATTTCCTCACCCGCCATTGCAGCCAAATGTACACCGGCGGGCAGTACGACGATCTGTTAGCTGATTTCATCAAGGATTTGTAGTCTTTGGAATACAGGAGGCGCGGCGATGCGGATCTTTACTGAAAAAGGATTGACGGTTCCGGAAACCTCGGACCCGCAGGCGGTGCAAAAGGCGCTCGCCGCCAACAACCAGCTGCTCTGGCTGGACCTAAACGACGATAACCTGGAAACGACGCACCGGATCATGGAGGAGTGCTTCCACTTCCATCCGCTGGCCATCGACGACGCGCTGGTGGAAACCCACATCCCCAAGATCGACGACTGGGGCGAATACCTCTATTTGGCGCTCGAAGGCGTGCCCGCCGGCCAGCCGCTGGACGACATCAACAAATCGCTGGAGCTGGACATCTTCATGGGCAAGTCTTATCTGGTCACCTACCACCCCGAACCCATCAGCGCCATCGAGGTCGTGCAAAAAAACTGCCAGCGCGACGCGCGCCTGCTGCAGCGCGGCGTGAATTACCTGCTCTACCAGATCATGGATGAGCTGGCCAACGAATACATGCTGCTGATCGACAAGCTGGACGAGAAGGTGGAAAATATCGAAGACCAGGTCATGGAAAAACCCAACTCCGATATGCTGCAGGACATCTTCGGCATCAAGCGCTCGCTGTTGAACATGCGCCGCATCGTTTCACCCCAGCGCGAAGTGCTCAACAAGCTCTCGCGCGGCGATTTCGAGGTGGTCGGCCAGAAAGAGCGCATGTATTACCGCGACGTTTACGACCACCTGGTGCGTGTGCAGGACATCACCGAAAACCTGCGCGACCTGGTGAGCGGCGCGCTGGATACTTACCTCTCGGTGGTCAACAACCGCCTGAACGACATCATGAAAACCCTCACCATCATCACCACCCTGTTCATGCCGCTCTCCTTCCTGACCGGTTTCTTCGGCATGAATTTTTTCGAACCGCTGGGTAATTTGCGCGCCTGGACCAGTTCGCCCGCGTTCTACGTCGTCATGGCGATCATGCTGGGCCTGCCGCTGGGCATGTACCTGTGGATGCGCAGGCGCGACTGGATGTAGCTTTTTTTCAAAGGAGATTCATTATGGCAACAGCAGCAATTGTCGGCGCGGGCGTGATGGGTACGGCGGTCGCCTGGCCGTTGAGCGATAACGGGCACCAGGTGCGCCTGGTCGGCACGCACCTGGACAAAGAGATCATTGCCATTTGCAAGGAGAAGAACTTCCACCCGCGCCTGAAGCGCGAGCTGCCTCGCAACGTCACGCCCCTTTATCTGGAAGAGATCGGGCAAGCCTTGGAGGGGGTCGATTTCATTGTGAGTGGCGTGAATTCTCTGGGCGCACACTGGATCGGACGAACGCTCGCGCCTTACGTCAAATCCGGCACGCGCATCATCGGGGTGACCAAAGGATTGGAAGCCGGCGCGGACGGCGATTTGATCATCCTGCCGGAAGTGCTGCGCTCTGAGCTGCCCGCCGATTTGCGGGCACAGGTGCGGCTGGCCGCCATCGGCGGACCATGCATCGCCGGCGAATTGGCCGGCCGGCGCCAGAGCTGCGTCTATTTCGGCTCGCGCGACCTGGAAATAGCCCAGTGGCTGGCGGGCATTTTCCGCACCGATTACTATCACGTGCAGCCCACCAGTGAGATCGTCGCGCTGGAGTTGGCCGTGGCGCTCAAGAACGCGTACGCGCTGGGGGTTGGGCTGGCCGCCGGCTTTTTGAGCCGCGCCGGAGGAGTGGACGCGGCCGGGGCCTATATGCACAATACCGCCGCGGCTTTGTTCGCGCGCGGCGCGACCGAGATCCACACTATTTTATGCATGATGGATGCGCATCCCGATTTTGCTTTCGGGTTGCCCGGCGCCGGCGACCTGTTCGTCACCTGCCAGGGCGGGCGCTCGGTCACGCTGGGGCGCCTGCTGGGGGAAGGCCGCAGCTACGCCGAAGCCAAAGAGGCGCTGAAGGGCGAGACGCTCGAATCGGCGCTGGTGATCGAGCAGATGGGCAAAGCCCTGCCGGTGTTGGAAGCGCGCGGCCTGCTGCGCCCGCAGGACATGCCTTTCATGCACGCATTGATCGATGTCGTGGTGGCAGGCAAACCCTTGCAACTCGATTTCGACCAGTTATTCGCGG
>CALGUJ010000217.1 GCA_937902055.1 uncultured Pelolinea sp. | reverse complement strand
GAAAGCGACCTGGATTACCTGCTGGTCTCCAACCTGCTGACGCGCCGCATCCGCGCGGAGTGGGAAACGATCACCAATGAATTCCGCAGCGGAAAAGGGCAGGAACCGCGCCCGTTGGTGATCGTTGTGGAGGAGGCGCACAAGCTGCTCAATCGCGAGATGGCTTCGCAAACCACCTTCAGCACCATCGCGCGCGAGATGCGCAAGTACTACGTGACCCTGCTGGTCATCGACCAGCGCCCTTCGCAAATCTACGACGAGGTCATGTCGCAGTTGGGCACGCGCGTGTGCGGCTGGCTGGGCGACGAGGATGATATTCACGCGGCGCTTTCCGGCCTGGCCGGGCGCGATGCGCTGCGCGGCATGCTCTCGCGCCTGCAGCCCAAGGAAGAGGTGCTGTTATTGGGCTGGGGGGTGCCCATGCCTATCCTGGTGCGTTCGCGGCGCTACGACGAGCAATTCTGGAAAGATGTCAAATCCAGCCGGAAGGTTGGGCTGGATCAGGAACAGGTCATTAAAAAACTGTATCCGGATTAATGCGTGGTCCAGTAGAGCGTCAGGCTGATGATCACACCCAGTAAAATGCCAGCCAGCACCTCGAAGGGCGTATGGCCGAGCATTTCCTTTAATTCTTTTTCAGGAAGCTGACCGCTTTCAAAGAATTTGCTCATGATCTGATTGATGCGCTCGGCATGAATGCCAGCCTGGCGGCGCACGCCGGCCGCGTCGTAGATCACGATCATGGCGATGGCCGCGGAAAGCGCGAAAACCGCCGTGCCGAATCCTTCCTGCAGGCCGATCGTGAGAGTCACCGCGGTGACCAGGGATGAATGCGAACTGGGCAGTCCGCCGGAACTGAAGATGATGCCCCAGTTCCATTGTTTGTTCAACAGGTATTCCAACGGGAATTTCAAAAACTGGCCGATCATCCATGCCAATACGGCGGCGATGACAACCTGGTTGTGGATTAAATCATTCAGCATGCCCGCTTTTTATTCCTCTGTTTCCTCGATATCGTTATTCTGTCCCAACGTGCGGACTTTCAATTCGGCTTTGTCCAGCAGCGTTTGGCAATGCTGGATCAACTGCCGCCCGCGTTCGAACAGCTTCATGGTGTCGTCCAGCCCGCGCGATTCGCTCTCCAAATCCGCCAGGATCTTTTCAAGTTCCTGCAAGGCCTGTTCATACGTCAATTGCTCCGCCGCCGGTTTTGCTTTCGCCATGACTTATGCTGTTCCTTTTCTGTCTTTTTCGGAAATTTGCCGCACTTGCGCATCCAGAAAACCATCCGCAACCTGTACATTTATTTCCTGACCTAATTTTACCTGTTTGATGGTGGTTATCAAAGCGCCATTTATGTCCTGAATCAGGGCGTATCCGCGCCGCAGTACGCGCGCAGGATCCAGGTTTTCCAGCCGCTCAATCAGGTTGGCGAGTTGGAACCGCCGGGTTTTCAAATCATGAACGGCCGATAAATGCAGCCGTTGACTGAGATCATCGAGGCGCTGCATGCCCTGGCGCACGCGCCAGGCGGGCGATTGCCGCTCCAGGCGGTGCGCAGCCGTGGACAATTCCAGCGAGAAAGCCGCCAGGCACTCGCGCGTCCCCTGCTGCAAATGCAGCGCCGACTCTCGCAGATTGGCTTGCAGATCATTGATATCCGGCCCGGCCAGCACCGCCGCGCCGGTGGGCGTTGGCGCGCGCAGATCGGCGGCGAAATCGGTCAGGGTGAAATCGGTCTCGTGCCCCACGCCGCTGATGACCGGCGCCGGCGATGCAGCCACCGCGCGCACCACGCGTTCGTCGTTGAAAGCCCACAAGTCTTCCAGCGAGCCGCCGCCGCGCGCCACGATGATCACGTCCGGATGGATGTGATCGTTCAACTTGCGCAGCGCGTCGACGATTTGCAGGGGCGCGTCCTCTCCCTGCACGGCTGTCGGCGCCAGCACCACCCGCGCCAGCGGGTAGCGCGCCCGCAGCGTGTTGAGCATATCCTGCAGCGCAGCGCCGGTGGGCGAGGTGACAATGCCGATCAGGTTGGGCAAGGGGGGCAGCGGCCGTTTGCGCGCCGCGTCGAACAACCCTTCGGCTTCCAGCGCAGCCTTCAGGCGCAGGAATTCCTGGTAGAGCAGGCCCTCCCCGGCGGCGCGCAAGCCGTCCACGTAGAGCTGGTATTGCCCGCCCTGTTCATAGACCGAGATAGAACCGTGCGCTTCCACGGCCATGCCGTCGCGCAGCGCGCCTTTCAGGCGCCAGGCCTGCTCGCGCCAGATGACGCAGCGCAGCGAGGCGTTGATATCCTTCAAGGTAAAGTACACGTGTCCGGACTTGGGTTGCGAGAGGTTGGAAATCTCGCCTGCCACCCAAATATCGATCAGGTTCTCGTTGCTTTCCAGCACCGCGCGGATATAAGCGGTCAGGTCGGAAACACTATAGATGGCGGGTTGTCCGGCGGGGTCGTTTGGGAACATACGGTTAGGATACCTTCTCTGCGGACAGATGTCAATCAGGCCCGAGTTATGCGTTAGAATTGGGGCTGAAAGTTCGTTTTGAGGAGCTTATTGATTATGAGACAGATCTGGTCGCCCTGGCGCATGACATACATCCGGGATCACCAGGCACCCAAGGGGTGCATTTTTTGTAACGCGGTTAAAAAGGAGGATACCTGCGAGAACCTAATCGTCAAACGCAGTTCGCAGGCTTTCGTGATCCTCAACCGCTATCCCTACACCAGCGGGCACGTCATGGTGGTGCCCTTTCAGCACGTGGGCACGCTGGCCGAGCTGGACAGCCAAACCACCGCCGACATCATGAACCTCATCCAGCAGTCCATCCAGGTCATCAACCAGGTATACAAACCGGAAGGATATAACATCGGCGCCAACCTGGGCGCGGTGGCCGGGGCGGGCGTGGCGGAACACGTGCATTTTCACGTGGTTCCGCGCTGGGGCGGCGACACCAACTTCATGACCTCGGTTGGGGACGTGCGCGTGCTGCCGGAAGACCTGTGCGAAACGTACGCGCGCCTCAAGGATGCCTGGCAGCAGCCGGCATAACGGCGAACCATGCAGGAAATCCGCATCCGCCCTGTCCAGGCTGAAGACCATTCCCGGGTTGAACAATTGATCGTCGAGCATTGGGGCTCGGCGCGCATGGTCGTGCACGGGGACGTGTTTTTTCCGGCAGAACTGCCGGGCTTTTTGGCGCTGCGCGCTGCGGAGATTTGCGGTTTAGTGACTTATTCCATCCGGGAAAATGATTGCGAGATCCTGTCGCTGGATGCTTTCCAACCCGGCCTGGGAATTGGCAGCCTGTTAATCGAAGCGGTAAAAGACGAAGCGCGCGCCAACGGCTGCGCGCGCCTGCGCCTGGTGACTACCAACGACAACCTCAACGCGCTGGCTTTTTACCAAAAACGCGGCTTCCGCTTGGCGGCGCTGCGACCGGGCGCGCTTGAACTCTCCAGAAAAATCAAACCGGAAATCCCGCTGGTGGGAGAGAACGGCATCCCCATCCGCGATGAAATCGAATTGGAAATTGATTTATGAGCGCTGCCAAAAATCCACTGTTGAAACTCGCCTCCTGGGCGGCGCGCGCGCTGCCTGTTTCCGTCAAGCGCTGGTTTTACAGGATCCCTTTTCTGTCAGCTTTCCTGCGCCGCTCGCTGAATAAAGCCGCTCCGCAGGGAATCAATGAAACGGAAATCGCGGGGGGTGTCCTGACCGGCTTGCGCATGGCATTGGACCTGCACAGCGAAAAGGATTATTGGTTGGGCACTTATGAACCTGACCTGCAGGCGGCTGCCCAGCGCTTCATCCGACCCGGCATGACCGTTTACGACGTGGGCGCCAACATCGGTTACATCAGCCTGATGGCCGCGCGCCTGAACGGGCCGGACGGGCAGGTCTTCGCTTTCGAAGCCCTGCCGGCCAATATCCTGCGGTTGAAACAAAATCTCGCGCTCAACGGGCTGGAAACGCGCGCTATCGTAAGACATGCCGCGGTGGTAGCCGGGAGCCAGCCGGTGACCTTTTTTATGCACCATTCCGGCGCGATGGGAAAAGCTGCCGGTTCCGCCGGCCGCGATGAACACTACGAGCAATCCATCACGGTGGATGGTCTGGCGCTGGATGATTTTGTTTACGAAGAAAAGCACCCGCAGCCCGAGTTGGTAAAACTGGATATCGAGGGCGGCGAAGGCATGGCGCTGGCAGGGATGCGCCGCATCTTGAAGGATGCCCGCCCGATCTTCCTGATCGAGCTGCATGGCGAACAGGCGGCTGCGCAGGTATGGGAGCAATTGACCGCCAACGGGTACAGTTTGCATCGCATGCGCAAGGGGTATGACCGCGTTCGTACGTTGGCGGAATTGGATTGGAAGGCTTACGTGGTGGCGCTGCCGGATTGAACGGCAGGGCGCGCTTTAAGGATCATCGAAAAACACAAAAACCGGCCTGTTGACGGCCGGTTTTCATGACGATTCGCACATGGATTATGCTTCCTCGGGTACGATCAACATCATCACCAGGTAAGCCCAGAACGTGGCTCCGCCCGCGAATAGACCCAGCACGAACAGCAAGCGTACGATGGTCGGGTCGATATCCACGTAGGTGGCCAGGCCGGCGCAAACGCCGGCGATCATGCGATTATCCCTGGAGCGGTACAGTCGCTTCACATCATTGTTGGACATTTCATTCTCCTATCTCGATATTCTATAACATATACGTGGTTTTTAATATACGGTTGCTGATTTTTAAGGTATTACAACTTTTTTACATCAATCCCGTATATGAACATGGAAAAGAGGAAAAATGCACAATAATTATCAGCACACCCCCTGGATTTTTTGGCCCGTACGGGCAGTTTTTGAGCTGATCGAATGGATCCTGCGGCTGACCGGACGGCTGGTGGCGGCTGTCATTGGCCTGGCTATCATGATCACCGGCGCGGTGCTGACCCTGACGCTGATCGCCGCTCCGCTCGGCGTCCCGATGATCGTCTTCGGATTCCTGTTGATGGTGCGCGGAATATTCTAATTCAGAGAAATAATCCCTTAATAGGCGCAAATGCTATAATTAGCATATAAATTCAACTACCGACGGAGGAAAAATGAAAGGAAACGAGAAATTACTGGAGAAGCTGAACGATCTGTTATCGGACGAACTGACCGCGGTCAACCAGTACATGGTGCATGCGGAAATGGACGATAACTGGGCGTATACCCGCCTGGCGGAATCCGTTGAAAAACGCGCCATCGATGAAATGAAACATGCCGAGCAATTGATCTCGCGCATCCTGTTCCTGGAAGGCACGCCGGTTGTCAGCAACCTGAAGAAGATCATGATCGGCAGCGCGGTCGAAAAACAGATTGCCAATGACTGGGATGCTGAATTCGGGGCAATCAAATCCTATAACGACGGCATCAAACTGGCCTGCAGCGTGGACGACCATGGCACCGAGCAGCTTCTCAAAGCCATCCTGAAGGATGAGGAAGCCCACATCGATTGGCTGGAAGCCCAGCAAGACCAGATCAAGCAGGTCGGCATCCAGAACTACCTGGCCCAGCAGGTCAAGGAAGAATAAAGACTTCAATAGAACGAGGAACAAGCCGGTTGATCGCCGGCTTGTTTTGTTTAATGTATAAATCTCGCATCACGGGCATTTCTGCCTGCGGGAATCAATGAGTGATGATTCTTTTATTACCTAATATACCAAAGAAGTAGGATGGGTTGGGCAGCGCGAAACCCATCAGAGGCATTGCCTTTGCGAGCCCACTAAAAGTGGGCGAAGCAATCTCGGGAACGAGATCGCCACGTCGCTACGCTCCTCGCGAAAGCAACTAAGA
>CALGUJ010000216.1 GCA_937902055.1 uncultured Pelolinea sp. | reverse complement strand
CTGTTCATCCTGAGCGCTGCTGCGCCCGCCGCTTCCATCGGCATCGGCAAGTAATCACTTCGAGGAGAAGAAAAAATGTTGAAACAATTTCCCTCAAAATCCGCCCGTCAGGAACGATCGACCAGCACCGAGTATAGCCGCATTCTTTCGGCAGCCGTGATCAACAGCAAGTTTCGCGACATGCTGTTATCCGACCCGTTAAAGGCTGTTTCCTGCGGGTACAGCGGCGAGCATTTCGAATTGGATCATGAGGACAAATCTCGCCTGGCAACCATCCACGCGACCTCATTGGCCGAATTTGCCGCCCAGTTATCTCGTATTTAGGTATCTCACGTTCATTTAGGAGAATTTGAAATGAAAAAACTGACCACCATCCTCATTTTCGCGCTGTTCATCCTGAGCGCCGCTGCGCCTGCCGCTTCCATCGGCATCGGTAAATAACGGCAGGAAAAAGCAAATTCAAAAGCGAATATGTCAGGTTCTTACCCATTCTTAGGCATGGGTAATGCCTGTTTATTTCGTGCTTGATGTCAGATAGATTATCATTGCCGCACAGATTATGATTTTCTGACTGGGATAACCATGGAGAACACTAAGACTAAGAATATTCAAACGATCCTGGTAACCAACACGCGTTCGTTCACGGATGGAAGTTCCATCGCTGCCGATTTGGCAACTTTGATCAGCCAAAACGATAAACGGGTGGTACTGATCGATGCCGATCCGCGACGCCCGGTGATCCACACGCTTTTCAATATCCCCAACCGGGTCGGCCTGGTGGATATTCTTCAGGATACCCGGCCGCCGTTATCCGTAATGCACGCTTTGCACGAAAACAGGTTATTTGTTTTGCCCAGCGGAAAGCTGCCCAAGGAGAATAGCGATTTTCTCGGCTCTCCCAGGATGGGCCAATTACTGCAATTCCTGAAAGATCGGTTCGACAAGATCATCATTCACGGCCCGCCATTCTTTTATACCGAAACCTCGTCGTTAGCGGCACAAGTCGATGGCGTGATTCTCTTGATCCACCCCGGGTATAACAAAGACGAAACGTCGCGGGCGATCATCGAAAAATTCCAGAAAACCGGCGCCACGATCATCGGGATTGTCATGCGCAATCAACCGAAGAATCAAGTCAATCAAAAAGCCTTCATCGACCGCCTGCTTTCCTACGACAGGCGCTCCCGTTTGAACATTTAGCGATTCCTGCCCAAGGAATAAAAATGAACCCTTGAATTGGGTTCTTTTTATATTGATACGAAAGTTTTCCTATATACTCATTAACAAATAAACAGGGAGCGTAGTCATGGAGCAAACCGACATTCAGGCAGGATTGGCGAAAATAAAATCCATCGTAGATCCCTGGCATGCGGCGCTGCAGGATCCTCCCGCAGCCCAGGAAATTGTATTAAAAAACCTGGTGAAAATATATAGTCAAACAGGCTACGGAAAAGAACATCACGCAGCCAAAGTCGGCTCACCGGCTGATTACCGCCGTGCTTTTCCGGTGCAAACCTACGAAACTTACCAACCCATGATCGCCAGAGTGATGGCCGGTGAAACTTCCTTGTTGTTGAACGAAGAACCGGTAGGCTGGGCCATCACGCGCGGGACCACCAAAGGCGAGATGAAATTCATCCCCATGACGCCCACCGATTTGCAGATGCGCGTTTCCGCCGGCCGGGCGGTGGCCAATTACGCTTTGGTCAAGCGCCGCTTCGATATTTTCAATGGCGTGAATCTGAATCTCAATTTCCCATCCAAAATCGGCACAATCAAGGCCGGTAATCGCGAGCTGGATTACGGGTATAGTTCCGGAATCTATACCAAGTATGTTTCAACGCACACGCCGGTCCAATCGCTGCCCACCCAGGACGACATCGATGCGCTGGGCGGCGGGAAGACCCTGCGCGATTGGGAGAAGCGCTTCGAACTGGCTTACGATCAATGCCGTGATCGCAACGTCACGCTGGTTGGAGGCGTCGCCCCCACCGCCCTGCAATTTGCCCGTTTTCTGTATCGCAAGCACCGCACCTACCCCAAAAAGTTGTGGCAGGTGATCGTAATGACGCTCGGCAGCGTCCCCGGGATCAATACACGCCTGGCCGAACCTCTGCAGGCGCTTTATGGAAATGCGGCCATCCGCGAGATTTACGGCGCCACTGAAGGCATGTTCGGCCAGCAATTGGATGAGCGCCGCGCCTGGTCGCCGAATTACGACCTTTTCTATTTCGAAGTGGAAACCTCGACCGGTATCAAAGCCCTGCATGAAATGCGGCCGGGTGAAATGGGCAGCCTGATCGTCTCCACCCCCATCCTCGCCCGCTACAAGATCGGCGACCTGATCCTGGCCTTTCAGCCGCCTTATTTCCGCTGCATTGGACGTGAGAACTGGTTGACCCCGCTCAAATATGGCTGGTATGAACTGGCAACGCTGAATTTTGGACGGCTGTAATAAACAAAAACCGTACGCTCTGCAATACCTGCCACAACTATGCGCAGTTAATTCGCGTACGGCATTGGCTTAATCAAACAGTTAACGCGTTTGACTTACGAACGTTTCCTTCCCAACCCGGAAATCAAAACGTTGAGCCCGACCGCGATCAGGATCAGCGGCCAAAGATAAGACCAACTCATCCAACCGCCCAGGCCGATCCCGATCAGGATCGCCGCGCCGATGAAATTGCCGCCGACGTTGTGCCGGTATTCGGGCAGGATCAATCGTGCGCATGCTTCCAGCAGAATAATACCGCCTGCTCCCAGCGCGATCAGGTTCCAGACGCCGAAGTTGCGCAAGTCCTGCAGCGAATGGAAAATCCAGCGGGTATCCACCGACCATCCCATATCTGCAAACCAGCCGGTATTGGAGGCCAGGAACACCAGGCCTGCCCAGATCAGGATCAGCGCCCAGGCGACCGAGCTCAACAGGTCATTTTCTTCGGTCTTCTCATCGTGTTTAAGCACTTCTTTTTCATCTTTTTCTTCGATCTTTTTTTCTTCGTCAGCCATAATAACTCCTGTGAATTCCTTTGACCTTTTAATAATTTTTGCCTGCGGATTTCCTCTTGAAAACTACTGTTTCGTACGCAGCAATCCGCCCACCAGCACACTGACTCCCAGCAGGATGAGAATGAACGGCCATATCAGATCCCAACCGAAGAAATTGCCCAGGCCGATCCCGATGAACACCACTCCCAGCACCAGCGTTCCAACCACGCGCCGTTTGATCGACGGCACCAGTAAACGGATGATTGCCTCCGCCAGCAGAATGATGCCGGCGCCCAGCATGATAATGCCCCAGATAGCCGGTTCGAACATGACCATTTCCGCGGGGAGATACCGCGCGATGAAGCTGTGCGCGATGATCGTATCCAGCCAGCCGGTGTTGGCGGCCAGGAATACCAACCCTGCCCAGATCAGCATGGCTGCCCATGTGATGCTGCTCAGGGTATCACGTTCTTCGATCTTTTCATCATGCTTGTGCAACTCTTTCTCATCTTTCTCGTCGAATTGTTTCTCGTCTCTTTTATCGGTATGTTTGTCAGCCATTCAAACCTCCTGATTTCACATGGTTACATCATCTATACGTATGATTTGATTATAGGGTTTTTCAGGGAGCTATCCAACAGGACGATAACAGCAAGCGAAATGGATTATTGGAGGTATTTTGAGAAAAAAGCCACGGTTTGCGCGATCAGGCGCGTATCCCCGCTGTTTTGAAAAGTGTGCGGCTGCCCGGGGTAATAGGCGCATTCCGTCTCGATTCCCAGTTCAGTCAATCGGCTGCACAGATCCCGCGACCATTCCACCGGTACCACGGCATCGGATTCGCCATGCTGGATGCTGACCGGCGCCTGAATTCGTTCCAGAAAATAGATCGGGGATATCTTCTCAAGGGCCTGTTCCGGAAAGCGCAGCTTCTTGTTCCCGCGGCCGTCATCATCGAAGTGGTTGAGGTTCAGGTTCTCATCCGCGCTGACGGAAGCATACAACATGGCCGCGTCGATATCCTGATCGACCTCCAGCATGCGCAGCACAATCCCTCCGCCCATGCTGTGGCCCCACAATCCGACCCTGTCCGCATTGGCTTTTTCCAGGATTCCGGCCTGCCCGGCCTGACTGCGCACCAGGCTGAGCAGATTCAACGCGTCCAGCGTGTCTCCGATACCCAGCAGGTTGGAGCCGCTTTCCGAGGGGGCGTATCCGCGCAGGTTGGGATGTACCACGATGAACCCGTTTTCGGTCAGCGCATCGGCATAGCGTGTGGAGTAATCCAGCGTGGCATAATCTTCCGGTTGCACGTGCCCGTGCAGCATCAGGATCACCGGGAAAGGCCCTTCTCCACGCGGGAGGTTGATAAATCCGTACAAATCCAGGCCTTCACTGCGATATTTAAACAATTTACGGGTGAAGCTGCCGGCGGAATTCAGACTACCCTCGTCCTGGATCACACCACCGCCATAATTGCGCTCCGCCAGCGTATCGATATAATAGCCTTCAAATGGATCGCTGGTTGGCGACGGCGTTTGAGTGAGCGTGGGGACAGGGGTAGAAGTGCGGGTGGCGGAAACCTGGCGGGTCGGCGTCAGGCTGGGGATCGGCGAGGGAATAAAAGTGGCTGTAACCGTGGGAGTCAATGTGATCGCGCTGTTCTGCACTTGCGGTTGGGGTAATTCGCGGTTTTCAGCTTCGGTTGGAGCCGGCGTCAGGCAGGCTGAAAAGAGAAAACTTAAGATAGAAAAGGCGAGAATGATCGGAAAAACAGTTCTACCGTTCATAATCCCCCATCAACCCGAACGAAGAAAGGAAATCATCTGCCCTCTGAAAGCGCCTAATGTCCGACTTCCCGGATGGTAAAGTATCGGCCATTGAAAGCATACACTTTCAATCCTTCTCCCGCTTCCTCAGGATTCTGTAACTGTTGGATGGTAAAACCACGCGGGGTTGTCATGCCTTCCAGCGGGTCGACGCCATCGGTCAGGATTTCGGTATTATCGATGCCGCGCACACGCAGCCCGTTATAAATTTCCGCTTCATCCTGAGAGGTATGCGCAGTTGGCAGGAATACGCTGATCTTTCCGCCGTTTTGGTCTTTCAGGTTGCTTTCAGGCAGCAGGTCCGCGATCTGACCGGATAACCAGGGATAGGTTTGATAATCCATCAACGAGCGGTAGTAAGCCGGATATCCGCTCAGATAATATACCGCCATCCCGGCGATAAACACCGGCAGCAGGTATTTGCGTTTTTCGGTCAGCAGCAGGAAAATCTCCACGCCATATAGCAAGGCCACCATCAGGAAGAAAAACGGGCCGAGAATTTCAGTCAGAAATCCATCCACCGATCCCAGAGCTTTCATGAAATACTCATCCACCGGGAAAATCGCTCCCTGGATTAATACTACATTGGCAAGCACGATCAAAAGGAAGGGGAAGATACCGGTCCAAAAGATGAATTTTGCTTTTGATTTAACCCTCTTGCGCTCGAAATGTCGCAGGACAATCATGGCAATCAGAATGTAGAGCACGGAAAAGACGATCAGGTAGCGGCCCATGATCTTGGAGGGCATTTCGCGGTTGTAATACGCGCGCCAGGAATGGCGCGTGACGGCAACGTAAAAGCCGGCCATGAGCGCCAGCATTTCGAAAACCAGGCGCCCCAATCCCTCCCGCCAGCGGCGCAAATCGATCTGCGTCAGGGTTGCCAAAAGCAGGTTAAGCACCGGGGCGGAGACCAGGATGTAGTAGCAAACGTAGAGCAGCGCCCAGAGCAGCAGGCGCGGGAACGTGAGCGCGGCAGGGTCGGTTTTTGCGGCAACGCCGAAACCCAGGATCAGCTTCAACTCCACGCCCTCCGCCAGCCCAGCGATCAGCCAGGGGCTGTAGGCTGCCAGCATGGCCAGCACTAGCAGCGCCGCATGCCGGATCTTTTTCCAGCCGGGCTGAAAAAGCGATCCTTCGCCTTCAAACGGTTTGATCCACCAGGCCAGCATGAAAAATGGGATGGCAGCCAGGCTGATGTAACGGGTCAGGTACAGCACCGCCAACATGGCGCCGTTGAGCATGTCCCACGGCAGCCGCATACGCCGGTCGCGCGGCGTGGTCAGGGTGACGTAAACCGCCCAAATAAAGAGAGGGAAATACAGGTTTTCGCTGAGAATGCGGCGCGGATAAACCAGGTGGTAGGGGATCAGGCAGGTCAACAGCATGGCGATCAGGCTGTGCTTGCGATCCATGAACTGGCGGGCGATAAAATATGCCGGGAAAATGATACTCGATGACAATACCACATTGATGAATTTGATGCCTTCAAAGATGGATTCCCTGAATACCAGCGCCGGCATGATGGACAGCGGATAGAGGGGCGGATAATGATGCGATTGCGCCACCGAGAAGAAGCCGCGGTAAAAGGACTCAGCCATATCGAAATAGGTCATTTCATCCCCGCGCCCCAACGGACCAAACGAAGTGGAGGTCACCAGTACCAGTTTGACGATGATAAAAACCAGATAAATCCCAAACAGGGCTGGAAGTTCAGCCAGGTCTTGGGAAACCTTGCTTTGGTCGCCCTGCCTCATGAAATGCGCGCAATACCAAACCGCGGCCAAAAACGCGCTCTGGATGCCGAGCAGCGCCAACCAAACAATCACCGGTTCCAGGCGCTCATAGACCAGTTTCAGGTCGCCAAACCAGTTCGTTTGACGGGTCAGCAGGAAATACATGGCCACGGTCAGAAAGAGGCCGGTCAGGAAAATCAGCCAGATGCTTTTTTCATTTTGGAGGAATTTTTCGGCTTGCTGCCGAACCCGGCTGCCCGCGGACCGTGAGCGGAGCGCCAGCCAGGCAAAGGCCACGCTGACCGCGAAGACCGCCGCCACCAGCAGCAGGCGTGAAAATGAGAGGTTGAACAACACCACGCTCGTACCCGGTTCAGAACCCACCCGGGCAAGGTAAACCGCCAGCAAGGCTGCCTGCAGCGCGTTGAAGATGAAGTAGAGGGTAATCATCATATGAATGTGATTTTACCGCAACCGCAAGGCGGCGCTTCCCGGCGAGGCCGTATCACTCGGTGACGATCACTGCCGGTCCGTTGACCTGTGAGCGCTGCACCACCAGAATGCCGGCCAGGCAGATCAAAGCGCCCAGCAACTGCAAGGCAGAAGGTATCTCATTCAGGATCACAATTCCCAGCAGCGTGGTTACCACCGGCTGGCCGACCAGCGCCACAGAAACGACCGCGGCCGGCAATTTTTCCACAGCCTGGTTGATCAACAGGTAGCCGATTACCTGCGACGTGAGCGCCATGAGAAAGATCATCAGCAGACTTTTACCCGGCAGCGGCTGATTGAACAAACCGGCGGCAAGCGCAACCAGCAGCATTCCTAGCGCGCCGCTGACCGTTTCCAACCAGGTATAGCGCAGGCTGGACATATACCTGCGCGCTTCTTTTGTGATGAGGACGTAGACCGCGTATGAAATCCCGGACGCGACACCGATCAGGTTGCCCGTGGTTTGCACGCTGGCGCCGTAGATCACGTCCCAACCGATCATCAAGCCCGCCCCGCCGAGGGC
>CALGUJ010000215.1 GCA_937902055.1 uncultured Pelolinea sp. | reverse complement strand
CATGGGCATGCAGGCCCGCCTGATGTCGCAGGCGCTGCGCAAGCTCTCCGGCGCCATCAACCAGACCCGCACCGCCGTGGTTTTCACCAACCAGCTGCGCCAGAAGATCGGCGTCTATTTCGGCAATCCCGAAACCACCCCCGGCGGCATGGCACTCAAGTTCTACGCCTCGGTGCGCCTGGACGTGCGCCGCATTCAATCCATCAAATCCGGCGCCGAGATCATCGGCAACCGCACGCGCGTGCGCGTGGTCAAGAACAAGGTCGCCCCGCCCTTCCGCACCGCTGAATTCGACATCATGTACAACGAAGGCATCTCCCGCGCCGGCGACATTATCGACCTGGGTTCCGCCCTGGATGTGGTCACCAAGCGCGGCGCTTTCTATTCCTTCGGCGACACGCGCATCGGCCAGGGACGCGAGAACGCCAAAGAGTTCCTGCGCCAGAATCCCGAATTGATGGCGGATGTGGAAAAAGCAGTGCGCGAGCAGGCTATCGGCGGCGGTCTTCCTATGTTCGCTGCGGATGACAGCGAAGCCGCGCCTGCCGGCGAAGATTTATAGAAAGTCGATTCACCATTCAAGAATTCAAAGGGCTGCTTGACGGCAGTCCTTTTCCTATTAATACCCCTCTTCAATAAACATATTTTCGGTCTCGGTTGCTCCTGAATTTGTATTCTCCCGAAAAGGGGAACATTTTCATCTACTTTATCGTCGTAATTCCAATGGCTAATAGACGATTGGCAAGAATATTGCACCGTACTGGAATGATGAAAGCAAAATCTACCATTCCTGAGAAATCATCAATCTGGATCACCCTCACGGGCGTCGTCCTGGCATTTTTATTTTGCCTGCTGGCCACCAGCATGGTCAGGATCATTTATCCCGAGTCCTCATCATTTTTCGAAGGATTGCTCGGCAGCAGCGATAAACGGGCGGTTCTTGACCCTGCCAGCATCTTCTCCGCCGCGCAGCCCACACCCTTCCAGCCCGGTCCGGTTTATACCCCCATGCCCGCTCCCCAGCCGGAAAATCCTGCCAGCGAGTCCGAGGAATCGATGCAGGTAGCCTATGCGCCCGCCGGGGAACAATCCTCCCCGTCCGGCAAACCCGACGCGGAAAATATTAATAATGATGAAGAAGAAATCCCCATATCCGCCTACGTCGGCGGTTTGCGCGGCACAGCGCAGCTTTACACGCTGGATTGCGAATCGCAATCGGCCGTGGACTGGGCCAGGTTCTACGGGGTGAGTATCGATGAGGAGGAATTCATCGACCGTCTGCCGCGTTCGGATGATCCAGAGACAGGTTTCGTTGGCCGGATTAATGGCGCAATGGGCCAATTTCCGCCCGATGATTACGGCGTGCATGCCGCGCCGATTGCCAAACTCCTCAAAGAATACGGCCTTCCGGCCAAAGCCAAACGCGATTGGGACTTTGAAAGCCTGAAGAAAGAGATCGCCAACGATCAACCGGTGATCGCCTGGATCGTGAATATGCCCTTCGAGATCGACACCATGGAGTACACCGCTTCCAATGGCAACACCACCACCGTTGCCCGATTCGAACACACCTGGATTATTACCGGATACAACGCTTCAACCGTCACAGTCGTAGACAGCGAGTGGACTTACAACGTGAAGATCGCCGAATTCCTCGAACGCTGGGAAGCGTTGGGGAAGCAGGCCGTGATCTACACCGGCGATTGAAGCCAAACACCCCAATCCCGCAACCCTGATTTTATAATTCCGTATATGATTAAGCACCGGTTGAATTAGTGCCAAACCTAAATATTTATCTATCGATTCGGGAGAGTTGAATATGCCCCATGGAAATGTTAAACACACCACCTCGCCGGAAGCCCGGAAATTTGGTTATGTCGTGACCATCCTGGTCAACCTGGCTCTGATCTATATTGCCAATAACCTGCTCGGCTGGGAGCTTCCCTGGTTGAAAACCACATTCGTCCAATGCCTGTGGGCGATCAATCTTTCTTTTGCGGTCACCATCTTCACCAACTTTGTGTTTTTGTTTTTTGACCGCCGCTGGTTCCGCAGTTTTATGGAAGGTATCTGCAACGTTTTTTCGTTTATTTCAGGCTACATTTTTTGGCGGGTTTTCCCTCTGGATTTGAGCCCCGCCATCGCGCATTGGGTGAATTTGGGTCTGATTCTGATCCTGGTTTTCACCCTGATCTCCATCCTCACCAGCATGATGCGGGCCATACGTCATTATCGGCGGGATGAAGGCAATTGATACGCGGATTGTTTATTTCAATTTCCCGTAGCGGAAAGCGGTAATCTCCGCCAGGACCGCCAGGGCGATCTCTTCCGGTGTGCGCGCGCCGATATCCAACCCAACCGGAGCGTGGATCGTTTCCACCTGGTCTTTGGTGAATCCTTCTTCCATCAATAACTTGAACCGTCGTTCGCGCGTGGATCGTGAAGCCAGCATACCGATGTATTTGGCGCCGGCACGCAGCGCCGCCCCTGCCGCCGGTAGATCGAATTTATCGTCGTGCGTCATCAACAGGACGAAATCCTCACGGCTCACCCTTACCTTTTCGAATCCTTCCAGCGGCCAATCTGTCAATAACTCATCCACTAGCGGGAAGCGTTCGCGATTCGAAAAAGCTGTGCGCGGGTCGATCAGGATGGTGTAGATTCCCACTTGCCGTGCGAACTGCACTAGGGGAATGGTAGTGTGCACCGCGCCGAGAATGATCAGGCGCGGCGCGGGTGTGCCCACATCCGCGTAAACTCTGCCGGCTTGCATTTCCAGAATCCCGCTGGTTTCTGTGCGGATCATCTCTTCCAAATGAGGGATCGTTTCAGGCTCCAACATCGCTGCCGCATGCGAGTCGAGCCTGCCCGCCTTGTTTTCCAGAATGCAGGTCTGGCCGAGCTGGAATTCATCCAACTTGATCAGCAGCGTGTATGGTTGGCGCTTTTCCTGCAATTCGCCGATTTTCCTTATGACTGTCCTGTCCAAACCGTTGGCGCTGGCGTCTTTGATCGGAACAATCAACACGTCAATTTCGCCTCCGCACATCAACCCCACAGACCAGGCGGTATCGTCCGATACCCCATAATGCAGCAACTTGGGTATACCGCTACGCATACAAGCCTGCGCTTCTTCGATCACGGCGTTTTCCACGCAGCCGCCGCTGACCGATCCTGTCATGCTCCCGTCCGCGCTGATCGCCATCTTGGCTCCCACCGGGCGCATGGCTGAGCTATTCTTCCTTACAACGATCGCCACTGCGGCTGCTTTTCCCGCTTCCAGCCATTCCTCAAGCCGGCTGATGATCTCATCCATTTTTTATCCTGTCCATGATTCATGTTGTTTTCATAATGTTAACTCAATCCCGCCGGCCGGTAAACATAAAAAAAGAGACCTTGTCAAGGTCTCTTGGTAAGTTTGGAAAAGGCTTTGTATTTATGTGCCGTGCTCCCACGAGTGCAGGTAATTTTCCTGTTCCGCGGTGAGTTTATCAATGTTTACGCCCATAGCTTCCAGTTTCAGGCGTGCGATTTCCGCATCGATTTCCTGCGGGACGCTGTAGACGGTCTTCTCCAGCTTATCGGCATTCTTGACCATGTATTCCAGGCTGAGCGCCTGGTTGGCGAAAGACATATCCATCACGCTGGCCGGGTGCCCTTCGGCGGATGCAAGGTTGATCAAACGGCCTTCGCCCAGGATATGGATGCGGCGCCCGTCTTTCATCTTGTACTCTTCCACGAAAGGACGCACCAGTCGTTTGGATATAGCCATTTCATCCAATGCCGGAATGTTGATCTCCACGTTGAAGTGCCCGGAGTTGCACACGATCGCGCCGTCTTTCATCACTTCGAAATGATGTTCATCAATCACGTTCAAGTCGCCGGTCAGGGTGCAGAAGATGTTGCCGATCTTGGCGGCTTCCTGCATGGGCATCACGCGGAAACCATCCATGACCGCTTCCAATGCCTTCAATGAATCAACCTCAGTTACGATCACGTCGGCGCCCATGCCGCGCGCCCGGTTGGCCAGGCCGCGTGCACACCAGCCGTAACCGGCCACCACGAAGACCTTGCCGGCCAGCAGAATGTTGGTGGCGCGGATGATGCCATCCAGGGTGGATTGCCCGGTGCCGTAACGGTTATCAAACAGGTGTTTGGTCATCGCGTCATTGACAGCGATGATCGGATAAGTCAGCGCGCCGTCGTGCGCCATCGCGCGCAGGCGGATCACGCCGGTGGTGGTTTCTTCCGTACCGCCGAATACCTCGCTCAGCAGCTCGCGGCGGTCTTTGTGCAGGATGCTCACCAGGTCCGCGCCGTCGTCCATGGTCAGATGCGGTTTATGATCCAGAGCGGCGTTGATGTGCTTGTAGTAGGTCACGTTGGTTTCGCCCTTGATGGCAAATGTAGGAATCTCATGCTGCGCAATCAGTGCAGCCGCCACGTCGTCCTGGGTGGAAAGCGGATTGGAGGCTGTCAACACAATATCCGCGCCGCCGGCCTGCAGGGTGGTCATCAGGTTGGCGGTTTCGGTGGTCACGTGCAGACAAGCCGCTACGCGCATCCCTTTCAGCGGTTTTTCTTTTTTGAATCGATCGCTGATACTCGCCAGCACCGGCATTTCACGCGCGGCCCATTCCATGCGCAGCCGTCCGCCTTCTGCCAGGCTCATGTCTTTTACATCATATTTATCCATTGAAATAATCCTCTTTTTCTTGGTTTAGGCCAGAATATCCAGCGCGCCCTGATCATCGAAATTTTGGCGGTAGCGCTGGACAAATTCCTGCAGGGTATAGCTGTGGTTCTGCGTTCCGCGGTTTTCCAGGCAGTAAGTAGCGGCTAGCGCGCCCATTTGCCCGCAGGTTTGCCAATCCAGGCTCAGGCGCAGTCCGCGCAGAAAACCGCCTCTGAAAGCGTCCCCCACGCCGGTCGGGTCGGCAATCTTGCGCGGCGCCACCGCCGGGATCTTGTAATGCGTGTCTTTGACCCAGATATCTGATCCGCATTCGCCGCAGGTGATCACCACGTATTCTACCGCATTCCGGATTTTTTCCGCGCTCATGCCGGTGTGCTTTTGGATCAGTTCGAACTCGTATTCGTTGATGAACAGGCTTTGCGCCCCCAGGATACCTCTGCGGATATCCTCCGGTTCGTTGCGCACCACTTGCTGCCCGGGATCGTATAAAAAGGGGATGCCCAATTCCTCGCACTCCGCGGCGTATTTCGCCATGGCGGTGGGGTCGTTGGGCGAGATCACCACCAGGTCCACTTCCTCTTTTTTAAGCGAGCGAATGGACAGTTCTTTGGAATAGGCCATCGCGCCAGTGTAGAAACTGGCGATTTGGTTGTTGGAGAGATCGGTGTTGGCGAAGAACGAGGCTGTATAAACGCCGTCGATCCGTTCCACCAGCGAAGTATCCACGCCGTGTTGCTGCAGCCAGGCGTTGTAATCCTCAAAATCTTCTCCGACCGTACCCATCAGCATGGGCTTTTCGCCTAACAGCGCCAGGTTGTAGGCGATATTGGGCGCGGTGCCGCCGCGCTGTCGGATCATGGAATCCACCAGGAAGGACAGGCTGATCGAATCCAGTTTATCGGGGATGATGTGATCCTTGAAATATCCCGGAAAGGACATCAGGTAATCGTAGGCAATTGAACCGGTACAAATGATAGCCATCTGCAGCTCCTTGCTATTTCTGCATGATCTTTATTAAATTCGCTTCAAACGGAGGCCGGATCACGCCCTTTTCGGTGACCAGCCCCGCCAGCAATTCGTGGGGGGTAACGTCAAAAGCCGGGTTGCGCGCGCTGGCGCCCTGCGGCGTGGCGGCTTCACCGGCGATCTGGATATCGAGCACTTCATCCTGGCTGCGCTCTTCGATCTCGATTTCGTCACCGTTAGCCAGGCTCATATCGATCGTGCTGGTCGGGATCACGCTGTAGACCGGTACGCCATTGGCGTGCGCGGCCAGCGCCAGCATGTAGCTGCCGATTTTGTTGGCCACGTCGCCGTTGCGCGCCACGCGGTCGCCGCCGAAGAAAACTTTATTGACTTGCCCGGTATGCAGGAAATACCCCGCGGCGTTGTCGCTGATGATATCGTAGGGGATCTTGTATTGCGAGAGTTCCCAGGCAGTCAGGCGCGCGCCTTGCAGGCGTGGGCGGGTTTCGTCAACCAGCACGTGGATCTTTTTGCCCTGTTCATGCGCCATACGGATCACGCCCAGCGCGGTGCCCCAATCCACGGTGGCCAACGCGCCGGTATTGCAGTGATGGATGATGGTGTCGCCGTCCTCGATCAACTCCGCGCCGAAACTGCCCATGCGGCGGTTCATCTCCACATCCTCATCCGCCATCTGCTGTGCTTCCTTTAATAGTGCTGCACACAAAGCGTCGGAATGGTCAAAGGGTTGCTCCGCAACCGCCAGCATGCGCTTCAACGCCCAGGGCAGGTTCACCGCGGTCGGGCGTGCGGCTTCCAGTTCCCGCGCGGCCATTTGCAGGTCGCTGCGCAGCACGGTCAGGTCGGCTGCGCCGGATTGCAGCGCCGCCAGCACCATGCCGAAAGCCGCCGACACCCCGATTGCCGGGGCGCCGCGCACGGTCATATTCTTGATGGCTTCGGAAACGGATTGGTAAGTGTCCAGGTAGATGGTCTCGAACTTCGCGGGCAAAACCCTCTGATCGATCATCTTCAGCCGTTGGCTGCTTGCATCCCATTCCAATGTCCGCAAAATGAACACCTCGCCAAAAAAAACGCGCTCGTCCTGAGCGCTATTCAATATAACTCTCACAGTTTAGCATGGGTTGGAGAGTTTGTCAAAGTCGATTGAGAAAGCGGAAAATGCAAATAAAGATTACCGGGAAATCGAATTGCAGCTTTCTCATCGAAAATTTTTCCTTTTTCTTCAAGTCGGTCGTAATATAATTCCTAATTATTCATTTCGTGGGAGAATAGCCAATGCCCGAATTCGATCTGCTCATCCAGGATTGCCATGTTCTTTTGCCTGATTTCACCATCCTCCCCAACGCCGCTATCGGCATCAAAGACAGCCGCATTGCGCTGATCGAAAGCGAGTCTTCCGCAGCGGGTTCTTATACCTCCAGGGAAATATTGGATGGCGAAGGCAAGCTGGCCATGCCCGGTTTCGTCGACGCGCACACCCATGCCGCCCAGCAGCTCCTGCGCGGCAGCGTGGTGGACGAGCTGCCCATGGTCTGGACGCGCATCCTGGTGCCTTTCGAGAGCAACCTCACCCCCGAAGACGTTTACAAAGGGGCATTGCTGTTTTGCATCGAGAACCTCAAAGCCGGCACCACCACCTTCGCAGATGCCGGCGGCCCTTTCATGGAGATGGTAGCGCGCGCCGCCGTGGAAACCGGTATTCGCGGCCTGATCACCCGCTCCACCATGGATTGCGGCAACGATATCCCTGATGGGATGAAAGAAGACACTCAAACAGCTATACGCAATTGCGAACAATTGTATAAAGACTGGAACGGCGCCGGCGAGGGGCGCATCCGCATCGGCTTCGGCTTGCGTCAGGCCATGACCTCCACCCCCGCCCTGCTGGAAGCGGTGGCGGCGCGCTCTAAAGAATTCAACGCCACCGTGCACATCCACCTGGCGGAGCACATGGCCGAGGTGGCGCACTGCCTGACTAACTACAAGCTGCGCCCTGCGGAATGGTTCGACCATTTCGGCCTGCTCGGCCCCAACCTGATCGCTGCGCATTGTGTGCGTTTATCCGATAAAGAAATCCTGCTGCTGGCCGAACGCGGCGCCAACCCCGTGCACTGCCCGCATTCCAACCTGGGCAACCACGGCTTCAGCAAGACGCCCTTGATGCTGGCGTTGGGCATGAACATCGCCCTGGGAACGGATGGCGCTTCGGCCACGCGCCTGAACCTTTTCGAACCTATGCGCCTGTTGAAGTTCGCCATGCAGGCCCGCCACGGCGTGGACATCAACGACCCGCTGGCCCTGCCTGCGCAGGAGGTTTACAAGATGGCCACCCAGGGCGGCGCCAAGGCCGTCATGCAGGAAAAGGAGATCGGCAAGCTGGAGACCGGCATGAAAGCCGACATCCTCCTGCTGGATGTCGATCGGCCGCATCTCTCCCCCACCGCCCACCTGCCCAAAACCATCGTCACCGCGGCCGGCCCGGACGACGTGTGCGACGTGATCGTGGATGGGAAGCTGTTGATCCACAACCGCGAATTCCTCCATTTGGATGAAGACCGCATTCGTTATGATGCCGGCCAAGCCATGCTGGAAGTCGGCAGGCGCGCCAATCTGAGCCTGGAAAGCCCTTATTTGAATTAGATCTCATTTCTTTCAGTGATAATCCGATTAACTGGATGATTACTTTGAAGTGAGGATGATGAGTAAAATATTTTGGGGAAACCATTGAAGTAGTGTAAAAGGGATTGGAAAGGAGAACAAATCATGACATACGATAAATCGGAAGATAATCACCCGGAAGGAGTGCAAAATTCATACACGCACACGGTAGTTTTACGCAAACCGCAGGATCCGCCTTTTTCGATCGATCCAAAATCAATCCTCGCGGTTTTTGCGGTTACCACCCTGGAAGACCGTCAATACCTGAAGGCA
>CALGUJ010000214.1 GCA_937902055.1 uncultured Pelolinea sp. | reverse complement strand
AATCATGGCTGCTATGGATATCTGGGAAATCTACTTGCTGGATCAAGGTCGTTCGCAATATACGGTTAAATCCTTTCGGGGTGATTTGCGCTTACTTTCCAAATACCTTCCGGCGGATAAAACTGTCGGCAATATCACCACCACTGACCTCACGCACTTTATCGAGTGGCTGGAAAGCGGGCGCGGCAAGAATATCCCCTGCAGCCCCAAGAGCCTGGCACGGCGCATCACTACGCTCAAGTCGTTCTTTCGCTGGCTGGCTGAACATGGCCGCATCGGTTTCGACCCGGCGGACGCCATCTTGCAGCATTCCGTCATCAGCCCGCTGCCGGAAATCCTGACAATTTCCGAGGTTGACCGGGTGACTGGAACCGCGCAAAAAATCGCTGAAAGCGAGAATCCGGATCAACGCCCGCTGGCATTGTTGAAACTGGTCCTGGAAACCGGTATCAAAAAGAGTGAGTGTTTGAACCTTAAATTGGCCCACGTTTTCAATGAAGAAACGGGAAGTTACATCTTTGTTCGCTATCCGGACCAAAAGGACCGCAATAAAGAGAGAAAGATTCCGGTCTCTGCGGAATGGATGGAGATTTATCAGCGTTACCTGCAGCAATACAAGTTGGAAAATGCGGTTTTCCCCTGGTCGCCACGCCGTTTGGAGTACGTACTGGAAGATATTGGAAAGGCAGCCGGCATCGCGAAACATTTATCATTTTCCATGTGCCGATGGAACTGCGCCCTGGCAGATCGGCACTCCGGCATGGAGTCGGATGCAATCCGCCAAAAACTGGGGATTTCAAAGATCCAGTGGCGCGAGATCAGCCTGAAACTGAAAGAATTATCCCAAGCTTACGTTAACGAGGATCATTCGTTTTAAATATTTTTAGAAAAAGGATTTCCCGGGTTTGACCGGTGACTTTGGCCATTTCACAGGGATGGAATCCGGGAATCCAAATCAGTAAATCTTCCGAAAAAACCAGGGGCCAATGGGTTTTGGCGCGCAGCGGCACTTTGTGGTTTACCCAGAAATCGGATACTTTTACTGATTTTCCTTTCATTCCCATTGGGTTATACCGATCCCCCCTGCGCCAGGTGCGCAGATTCAACCTTTGGCCTGTTTGCCCGGCATCCAGAAAAGCTTGAAAGCCATCCTGATTTTTTCGATAATCATCACCGCAACTCTTTTTCGGTAAAATTTCCAGTGCAATTTTCCATCCGCTGGAAAGGTCGACAACTCCAGGTTGAACCGTGACCTCCAGTTCTTTTTCCAGGTACGGCCAATCCGGATCACCCATGCAGGAACGCTCCGCAGAAATGAATATCCCCTTTTTTCCCTCAATACAGATCAGAACGACATCGTTGAGCTGCATCTTTAGTGATCGAATATCGCGATTGAGAAAGCGGCGGCAATCTTCAATTTGCCGGCTTCCCAGGTCTTTCTCCATCGGAAAACATACCCGTAAATAGTGCATTACAACCCGCCGTTGCAGCGCCGGGCTTAATTCCCCGAAAGACTTTAGGTCAATCTCTCCATATTCCTCATTACTGCTTAGACTGCACGAGCGCAGCGCATCCTGCAGCATGCCATCCAAAAGATCCATGTCGCCGGCGGTTAACCAGGCCGTGCGCAGGAGTTGCTGCTTGACCTTTGGATTATATTCTTCCAAAGTGGGGATAAGTTCGAGGCGGATGCGATTCCGCCGGTAAGCTGCATCCTGATTGCTTTCATCCTCCACATATTTCAATTTCTCGGCCTGGCAGTATCGCAAAATTTCCTCCCGCCAGCAATCCAACAGCGGACGTACCAGTGGGATGTCGGGATGGTAAGCGCTAATCGCGCGCGGCCGCATGCCCGCCAAACCATTCAATCCGCTCCCCCGCAGCAGATTCATCAGGATAGTTTCCACCTGGTCATCAGCCTGATGCGCAACAATAACAGCAGCAGAGTCCAATTTTTCTGCAACATCAAAAAGAAAACGGTAACGGCAGTTTCGTGCAGCTTCCTCGATAGTCTCGCCTTTTTTTTCAGCCAGGGCGGGAACATCCTCACTGCCCAGGTCAAACGCCAGACCGTACCGTTCGGCCGCAATCCGTACAAAATCCGCATCCGATTCCGCATTCGGTCGAATATGGTGATTGAAATGAGCCACGTGCGGCCGAAATCCGCAAGTAGTCAGGATATGCAGTAAAACCATGGAATCGACGCCTCCCGACACCCCCAGGACTAACCGGTCGGTCAGTTTCAATTGGCATTCATTTTTCAATTTTGCTTCTACATTTTCCAAAAGCATGCGAAAATTATAGCATCGCGTCTGGTTCTGAACTTGAGACTAATGGGAGTGAACTGAATCATGGCAAAACTTCATGAAGAACAGATCCATTTGGCAACGGAAAAGATCAGGGGCGCAAAGCACGCGGTGGTTTTCACCGGTGCAGGCATCTCCACGCCATCCGGGATTCCCGACTTTCGTTCCCCCAATTCGGGCTTATGGGAACGCTACGATCCATTTGAAGTAGCTTCGTTATCAGCCTTCCTCCATCACCCCGAAAAATTCTATGGCTGGATCCGCCCATTGATCGCCACCGCCAGAGCGGCGCAGCCAAACCAGGCGCATATATGCCTGGCAAAAATGGAAGCAGTCGGGATAATTCAGGCAGTCATCACACAAAACATCGACGGATTGCATCAAAAAGCCGGTTCGAAGACTGTGATCGAATTGCACGGCAATGCCAAAACCGCCACCTGCCTCACCTGTGGCAGACATTACGAAGACGACTGGTTGGTAGAAGAGCAACTGGAAAAATCACAATACCCGCGTTGCACAGATTGCGGGGGTGTACTCAAACCGGACGTTATCCTTTTTGAAGAACAGCTGCCGCTGAAAGCCTGTATGCGCGCTCAGGAGTTATGCGACCAGGCGGATTTGATCCTGGTGGTGGGGTCATCGCTGGAAGTGTATCCGGCGAATTCCCTGCCCGAGAGCGGTCTGGCTCATGGTGCATACCTGATTATCAACACCAAGACTGATACGCACCTGGATCATCTGGCGGATATCGTCATCCACTCAGACTTGATCGAGACTATCCCTGAAATCTGCCGCCTGTTGCTGCCCTGACGTTTTTAACGGCTGCCGCGCCTTCCGAATTGGCGCTCCAGCAAATCTACTGATAAATGGATCATGGTCGGTCGCCCATGGGGGCAAGTACGCGGAGACTGGCAGTTTTCCAAATCGCGGATGAGTTTTTCCTGTTCTTCATTTGATAGTACCTGCCCGCCTTTAATCGCGGCGCGTTTGCAGATGCGCGTTATCAGCTTATCCTCCAACGCGCCCTCCACCAGCGATCCATCTTCCTCGTCTTCTTCGAGCGCGCTGATGAATGCCTCGCCCGGATCGTAATGGCTGATCACCAGGGGTATGGCTGTAATCCGGTAAATTGAAGGCCCGAAACTCTCAGCTTTGAAACCGAGATGGTTGAGGGTTTCCATCTGGTTTTCCAGGTCCTTATCCAACCTCCCGGGAATTTCCACAACCACGGGTTCCAACAGATATTGCGATTCACTTCGGGATTGTTGGGAGCGGAAACGCTCAAACAGCACGCGTTCATGCGCGGCATGTTGATCGATCAAATACAACCCATCCGGTCCTTCGGCAACCAGATATGTCCTACCGATTTGCCCTACCAGGCGCAATAGAGGTACTTTTAACAGAATCGGTTCATTTGCTTGAATGTTCCCGTTTTCAGTCGTTGGAGACACAAATGGTTGCGATTCCGGCAGAGTTGCGTTGGCTTGGGCGGCAAATGACCAGGCTGGGTCAATTTGCGCTGTGCGGCTGGAACTGCCTGACCAAAAAGTTGGTGATAAACGGGGAACGTCCGAAAAGGCCGAGACGGTTTTACGCACAGCACTATGCAGCAGGCTGAAAATTCGGCCGGGTTCGCGGAAGCGCACTTCGGCCTTGGTTGGATGGACATTCACGTCCACTTCTGCGGGATCCAGGTTGAGAAAAACCATCGCCAGCGGGTAACGCCCTACCATCAATAGATTCTGATACGCCTGGGTCACAGCCGCGCCTAATGCGGTATCGCTGATCAATCTGCCATTGATAAAAAAGAAAATCTCTTTTCGGTTGGAGCGTGAGATGCCAATGGGGCTGATAAAACCCTCGATCCCCAGGAAATCATCCACTACTTTCAGTTCCAGCATGGCACGCGCGGTTTGCACGTCATAGATTCGCGAGAGCACTTCTCTGCGATCCCCGTTGCCGTTGGTTGCCAATACTTCTTTTCCTTCCATCAGCAATTGAAAGCGAATCCCGGCATAAAACAAGGCGTAGCGCGAGACCAGGTCAATGATATTGCGCCGCTCGGTTTGTTCAGATTTCAGGAACTTCCTGCGCGCGGGTACGTTGAAGAACAGGTCTTCCACCACGATGCGCGTACCCTCTTTTACTCCTGCCGGTTCCTGGTGGATTGTTTCGCCGCCCTCCGTGGTCAGTTGAACGCCCACGGTTTCCAGACCGGTGCGCGTAAATAATCCAAAACGCGAAACTGCTGCGATTGAAGCCAGCGCTTCTCCGCGGAATCCTAACGTTTTGATACACTCCAAATCACCGATATCGGTTATCTTGCTGGTTGCATACCGCTGCAGCGCCAGACCCGCTTCAGCTTGAGATATTCCCACGCCATTATCCTCTACCTGTATCAGGCTCTGGCCGGCGTTTTCGATTCGGATACGGATCTCGCGGGCTTGCGCGTCGATCGCGTTTTCCATTAATTCCTTGACCACCGACAACGGCCGTTCCACCACTTCACCGGCGGCGATTTTGGATGCCACATTTTGCGAAAGAATCTTGATCGTCATGATTTGTTAGGAATTATATATAAAGATTGTTTTTAAAGTTATACTTGCGGTCGTATGTTTCACACCATATTTTTTGACCTCGACAACACGATTTATCCGGCAGATTGCGGATTATGGGAAGCTATCGGCTTGCGCATCGAGCTTTTTTTGATCGAAGAAATGAAAATGCAGTTGGATAGCATCCATGAATTCCGCGTGTATTGTCGCGAGAATTATGGGACAACTTTGCAGGGATTGAAGAGTCTTTATCAGGTAAACGAAGATGATTATTTGAAGTATGTGCACAATGTGGACCTGTCGCAATACCTGATCAAAGATCGCAATCTGGCGCACTTGTTGCATTCGTTGACCCAACGCAAGATCATCCTGACCAATGCTGATGAGGCGCACGCGCGAAACGTGCTGAGTTATCTGGAAATTGAAGATCAATTCGCCGGCATCATCGACGTGAAAAAGTTAAGCCCTTTTGTGAAACCGGAACCGGAATCTTACCAAAAAGCTTTGGATTTGTCCGATCTATCCTCAGCCAGCGGGTGTGTTTTTGTAGATGACTATCCGCCGAATGTAGTAGCGGCTGAACAATCCGGCTTTCTGGGTGTTCTGATCAATAAAAATCACAGCTCCGGTTTTCCCAACCGAATCGAGTCGCTTTTTGATTTGCCTGTTTTTTTAGAGAAACAGATAGCCGAAGGATAACTAATGGATAATCCAAAAACAAAAAAAGAGATTCCTCTCCAAATCAAAATTCTGGTGGGTTTGCTCATTTTCTCGTTAGGCGGATTGGCCGGTTTTTTCCTGCGCGTCAACCTGGTGAGTTCGGAAAGCGCTGAATTCGATCAATTATTTCAACCTTTCTATCAGGCGTGGAATATCGTGCACGACCAATATCTCGAACAACCCGTGGATGATGAAAAGTTGATGCAGGGAGCGATTAAAGGGATGATGGACAGCCTGGGGGATCCTTACACAGCTTACATGACCCCTGAAGAGTACGAACAGCAGAACAAGCCGCTGCTCGGCGAATATACCGGCATCGGCGCATACGTAGACACTTCCGGTGATGCCCTGGTTTTCATCAGCGCCATGCCCGGGTCGCCCGCTGAAGCAGCCGGGATTAAACCGGGTGACAGGGTGGTGATGATCGACGGCGAGGATATGACCGGGGTCGATCCTGCGCTAGTATTAAACAGAATCCTGGGTCCCGCCGGGACGCTGGTAAAAATCACGGTCGAGAGAGAAGGTCAATCCGGGCGGTTTGATTTTGAAATCACCCGCGCGGTGATTGCCATTCCGACGGTTGAAAAAGAAATGCTTCAGAATAAGATCGGATATATCCGCCTGTATTCTTTCAGTACCAATTCCGCCGATGAATTCAATACCGCGCTTGCCGATTTACTGAAAGAAGGCGCCGTCAGCTTGATTGTGGATTTACGCAGCAATTCCGGGGGTTTTGTTGACACCGCGGTAGAGATCACCTCAAGTTTTATTCCATCCGGGACAATCCTGATTGAGGAATGGGGGGATGGATCACGCGACGAATATATTGCCAACGGTAAACCGCTCGCCACCGAGATTCCCTTGGTTGTGCTGGTGGACGGCGGGTCTGCCTCCGCTTCCGAGATCATGGCAGGCGCGCTGCAGGATAGCGGCCGTGCGAAATTGATCGGGACCACCACTTACGGGAAGGGTTTGATCCAAAACTGGATACCGCTGGTGAATAATAACGGTGCAGTGCGGGTGACCATTGCCCGCTGGTTGACGCCCATGGGCCGGCAAATCCAGGAAAACGGACTTATTCCGGATGTTGAGGTTGATTTCACCGAGCAGGATATCCAGGCGCGCAGGGATGTTCAGCGCCAGGCTGCGATCGATTACCTGCTGCAAGACCAAACGGCCATAATTACTGAAGAAAAATCAAATTGACAGGTTAATTCCCCGCAGGTATAATCAACGACTGCTTAAGTCCAACGGATAGGAGAACAGGTTAATGACTTCGGATGTTGCTACTGGTATCACATCGATGAATCAACTGGAAAGGAAAATGCACCTCAAAGGGAAGGTCTTGAAGACGACCAAGGCGGGTGCCATTGTTGATGTCGGTGTCGAAAAGCCAGCCTTATTACACGTATCACAAATCGTCACTGAAAACAAACAGCCCATCCTGCGCGTTGAGGATACTCTGAAAGAAGGCCAGGAGGTGGATGTCTACGTCCGTAACGTGCGCGACGACCGAATCGAAGTCTCCATGATCGAACCTCTCCAGTTGGAATGGCGTGAAATCGATAAAGACATGGTGCTGAAGGGCAAAGTCGTCGAACTCGAGAAATTTGGCGCTTTCGTCGACATCGGCGCCGAACGGCCGGGTTTGGTCCACATCAGCGAACTCACCCAGGGCTACGTCAAGAATGCCTCCGAAGTAGTGAGCGTCGGGGATGAAGTTGAAGTAAAAATTCTCGATTTCAACCGCCGCCGCAAACAAATCAAGTTGAGCATGAAAGCGCTGCAACCCGGTTTGGATGAGATCGAAGGCGTCAAAATCACTCCGGCTCATTCCGGACGCAGAAAGAAGAAAGCTGCGCGTAAAGAGGTTGAGATCGAAACTACGGAAACCGCGGCAGAACCTGAGCCGACATTCATGGAAATCGCCATGCGCGAAGCAATGGAAAAAGCCGGATTGGCCGCGCCTGCCAAAACAGTCAAGTCAAAGCGAAGCAAAAAGGGTTCCAACGAGCAGGAAGATATTCTTTCCCGAACGCTCAATACCCGGGCTTAATAATTTAAGATTAAACAACCCCCGCCCATATGCGGGGGTTGTTTTGTTGTGGTACACTACATTTAGGTTTTTTCGAGGAGCAAAGTGAGCATTTGTCAGCATCCAAAGAAAAATAAACCAAACACTCGTCCATTCGGGGAGGGTTTTTCCAACAACCCTCCCCGCTTCTCTTAAATACACCAAAAGGATTTTTAAATTATGGTCAATCCAAAACCCAATATCAAATCTAAATTTGTTTTTTTTACCGGCGGTGTAATCAGCTCTGTTGGAAAAGGTCTCACCGCTTCCGCCATCGGTCGCCTGTTGAAAGAGCGCGGTTTTTCCGTCACAGTGCAAAAATTGGACCCCTACCTGAATGTCGATCCCGGAACGATGAGCCCTTACCAACATGGTGAAGTTTTCGTCCTGGATGACGGAGCCGAGACTGACCTCGATCTCGGTCATTATGAGCGTTTCATCGATATCCGGTTGAACAAAGCTTAGATCGGAAGAGCGTCGTGTAGGGAAAGAGTGTAGATCTCGGTGGTCGCC
>CALGUJ010000213.1 GCA_937902055.1 uncultured Pelolinea sp. | reverse complement strand
TATCCGCTAATACCCCTGCATGCAATTGCTGCGCAAACCGGAGATACAGCAATTGTTGGCATACGCGCCGGGATCGGCGTTCTTGAGGTAACAGCGCGCGTTGGATACCTGGAATCCGGGTCTCACAAAGGAAAAGGAAACACAATTCGGGTCATTCAGGCATTCCTGCATGCAGATCACCGGGTCGGGGTTGGCCATGTCGAAATAACGGTAATCCGATCCGTAGCGGTCCACGTTATCTTCCAGGCAACTGTTCGCGGCGCCCGAGCCCCCCTCGGTGGAACCGCTGGCGCGCGCCATTTCACCCAGCAGTTCTTCATTCACCACCACGGTATAGCCTCCGTCCATGTCGCCCAGCGATTCGTAAATACCGTTGGTGCCGACGCAGATTTCTGTTTGGTATCCCGCCTGCAAATCCTGCCAGTACCCGTCGGGTTCTTCATCGATGAAATCGCCGCCGGCGGAATAGAGCTTGACGTCGAATTCGCCCTCCGCGCTGCCAATGTTGGCGAAAGTAACGCAGGCTTCGAATTCGTCATCTCCAAGCCAATCGCCCATTTCCCTGGCGTTGACGCTGATGATCTGCGCCTTGGGCCCCACAAAATTCAGGTCTCCGGTGCACACGTCTTCCGTGCCGCCGCCGTAGAGATTCAGGTTCACCGAATAACTGCGGCCGACGTCGCGGATATCCCATAGCGGATCCCAGTTGGTGGTCAGCAGGAAAATCTCGGTGCCGCCCGCGCGCACGTCGCTCCAATAGGTATCGGGTTCCTCATCCACCTCCGAACCATCCTCGGAGTAAAGCTTGACCTCGAATTCTCCGGACGCGCCGCCTTCGTTCCGCATAAATACGTAAACCACCAACTCATCATTGTCGATCACGCTGGCTTTGCAGCTCAGGATATTGCCTTTAGGCGGCGTTCCCTGGGCCGCATAATAGGGATTCTGCCCCATATCGCTGACTGCTTCGTAGTAGCCGTAAGCGAAAACCTCGCAAGCCGGATCCAGGATTCCCGAGACGGTGGAGCTGCACGATTTCAGCAGATTATTCAGGAACTCGCTGTCGCAGTCCCCCTGGCTTTTTCCGGCGGTGCAATAGCAGATATCATGCGTGTTGCAGGCCTCCTCAAATGTATCGGCGATCGGCACAAGCCCTCCGGACAGGTAATGCAAAACCAGTGAAGTTGACCAGACCAGGTATGGCGCATCAGGCACGTCAAAGCCATCCGCCGATCCGCAGCCGTTGGACTCGCAGGGGGGCGCGCTCCTGGTCAGGTAAATGGGATTTTCATCGCGGTATGCCAGGATCAATTGTCCGTTGAAAAAGATATTGAAAAATGGGTAAACCTCGCTTACCTCAGCGGGAAACTGATCGTATGGTATGAAGATCGTGTAACCTGAGAAAGCGCTGGCTTCATACATTACATACTCGTCAATTTGATACGTCAAATGCCCGTTCGGGTCGCGATAATTCTGCCCGACGCCGGAATGGAGAATGCCGTTTCCGTTGGCGTCCTGGAACCACACGCCGAGCTGGATGGTTTGATTGGCAAGGTTGTAAATAGCCATATCAAAAACAAGCGTCAAGCCGCCCGCGCCGTTGGAGGCGGTTACGTTGCTGATTTCGGCAGAAGGGGAAGCCTGCGCCCGTACCGGGTAAAAGATGGAGATGGCGAGAAAAAGGGAAATGCCTAAAGCAAAAAATTTTTGAATCGGCGATGATTGCGGGAATTTGATGGTGCTCATATGATGCCTCCGAATTTCATATTAACCATACAAGCGAAACTCTCGAATCAATTAATATTATACGACAACCGTAAAACAATAAACAATAAGGAAGATGGGGGCGGGAAAATGGATTATTCATCTTTCTTTCGGCGGATGGTAGGTGAAGCACGCCAAATCCATTTCCTATGATTTAAGCGGTTTTAATGCGAAAAGGAATAGGATATTGCATCATGATTAAATGTAGCTGCCATTATATGATCTGGCATTCGTTTAGTTGCCTGCAAACCAGCTTTTGACCGCCGAACGCAAATACCTGCATCCTCTACGATTCCAGGTTGTTTTTTGAGAATAAAAGGGTCATAATGATTGAAATTGTCAAATTTATTTAAATAAGAAGAGAAGGTGAATATGACTTTTGATGATGAAATTGGCAATAGTCGTGAAGATGACGAGATTCAACTACCCTGGCCAGAGTTCCCCTACAAGATTATTGAAGAGTGGTTTTCATTTATACCTGGGCAGAAAGTTTTCTTTTTCCCGAAAGGTATCAACTCAAAACATTTCTTTTATATTATGAAAAAAGAATATCCGGCTCAGAACCTGATCGCTTTGCCCTGGCCGGAAATACCTTCAAACGAAATCGAAAACTGGCTTGAATTAAGTAACGGAAATTTAGTGGACTACCTACCCACAGGCATAAGCACAGTAAGTTGTGTCATTATTGGTAAAAATTAAGATTGATCTGTATTAAAGAAAAGATTATCAATCCATTTATTCTTCATGATATTGCCGGGGACACTTATAGTTACCCATTATTAAAAAGAATGGGTAGGAGTTTATTATCTAATTGCTTGGCAGATTTTCTTTTATTCAATGATTGAAAACAGTTTCACGAATACTAAAAATAATACGCCCGCCCAAATCAGGATGATGACACCTGCCGCGATCTTGTTGACCGGTTTTTCGCCGCTCATCTCAATTTGCGCCTGCGCTCGGCAGGCTTCCATCACGTCGCCCGGGATCATTTTCATCACCAGCGCAACCCCCAGGGGGATCAAAACCAGGTCGTCCATATAACCCAGAACGGGAATAAAGTCCGGTATCAGATCGATGGGGCTGAAGGCATAGGCCACCACGACGCCAGTCAGCGCTTTGGCGTACCAGGGGGTACGCGGATGACGGCAAGCCAGATATAAAGCCAATGTTTCGGCTTTAAGACTCTTCGCTTTTTGCTTCCAGATGTCAACGATCGATTGTTTTTTCATTTATGTGGTTTTATTTGCGGGCAGTAATAATCATAAACCACCTTTTGCAAGACAACGCGGGAATGAAAACAATCAGGTTCTCATTGGTAAAAGCGCAATAATTTTTTATATTCGCCGGATAACCGAATTAAGTGGGTTAGCCCATATCGCTATGGGCTAACCAGAAGAAAAGAGTTAATGGGAAAATTTCAGATCCAACCGCGCAATTGCATGGCTTTAATCACGCGGGAGATCGCCACCATGTAAGCTCCATCGCGCAAATCCACTTTCTCATTCAAGGATACTTCCAAAACGGTACGGAAAGCTTCCGTCAGGATCTGGTCTTCTTTTTGCAGGACCTCGTCTTTGGTCCAGTAATAATTCATGTCGTTTTGGACAGACTCCAGGTAGGAGACCGTTACACCGCCGCTGTTGCACAGGAAATCGGGGATCAGGAAAATTCCCCTGGCTTTGATGATTTCGTCTGCCTCGGTGGTGGTAGGGCCGTTGGCTCCCTCCGCGATGATTTTCACCCGGTCGCTGATGGTTTTCGCATTGGATGCGTCAATCTGCCCCTCCATGGCAGCCGGGATCAATACGTCGGCGTCCTTGCTGAGCCAGGCGCCGCCGTCTTCGAGCGCGTACCCGGCCGACTGGACTTTTTGTTTGTCGACCGAACCGTACTGGTCGGTGACCGAAAGCAGGAACGCGGGATCGAAATCCCGCTCCTTGCTGATGGTGTAAGCGCGCTTGTCGCTGTAATCCCAGTATGACACGCACACAACTTCGCCGCCCAGGATCTGTTTGTATGCCAAAGCCGCGTATTGCGCCACGTTGCCGAATCCCTGGATAGCCGCGCGGGTTTTGCTGCCGTCGATGCCGAGATGGCGCATGGCTTCGCGCGTGGTATAAACCACGCCGTAACCGGTCGCCTCGGTACGGCCGAGCGAACCCCCGCCGCCCACTGGCTTGCCGGTGATCACCCCGGGCGTGTATTCTCCATTCAATAATGAAAATTCATCCATCATCCAGGCCATCATTTGCGCGTTGGTGCCCACGTCCGGCGCGGGCACGTCCTGGCGCGGGCCGATGTTTTTGTGCATCTGCTGCACCCAGCCGCGCACCAGGCGTTCTTTTTCGCCATTGGATAATGCCGATGGATCGACCACCACTCCGCCTTTTGCCCCGCCCAGGGGGATATCGGCCACCGCGCACTTCCAGGTCATCCAGGTGGCCAGCGCGCGGATGCCGTCGACGGTTTCGGATGGGTGGAAGCGCACGCCGCCTTTGTAAGGGCCGCGCGCGTTATTGTGCTGCACGCGCAATCCCTGAAACAACCTGACCGAACCATTATCCATGCGCACAGGGATGCGAAAGTGGAATTCCTTCTGCGGCCAGCGTAAATATTCCCGGACGGATTCATCCAGTTGCAGCATATCGGCCACGCGGTCGAATTGCTGCTGCG
>CALGUJ010000212.1 GCA_937902055.1 uncultured Pelolinea sp. | reverse complement strand
TCCAGGTTGCGCAGCGATTCCACGAAAATAGTGTCGGCCTCGGGGTGGCAGATATCCTTCTTCAGCCTTTCGATGTGGTTGAGCTTGTAGGTTTTCTCCAACTCATCGATTTCCTCTTCGATGGCGGTGATTTTTTCAACCATCTTCTCATCCCTGGTTTTCAAAGCCTTGAGTGTGATCTTGTAGTTCTGGAGCACTTTTTTGAACAAGATATGCAGTTCTTTTTGCCCGGCTTTGCTGATGGTTATTTTCTTGTGATCCAGCTGCCGCGCGAATTCGCTCAGGTTGTTGGCGTGATCTCCGATCCGCTCGATGTCGGTGATCAGATGTTTCATATCCTCCAGCCTTTCCTGGTCGTCCGGGCTTAATTTTTCGCCGGGGATGCTCTCTAAAAAGGATTCCAGGCTGTGGCAGATCTCGTCGATGTTTTTCTCGTGTTTGAAAACCCATTTGACGGCATCTTCGTCGTGCTTCAGCATGGCCTCGCTTGAGCGTTCCAGCATCTCGTAGGTCTGCCAGCCCATGCGCAGGACTTCTTCCATGGCCAGCTTGACCGCCATCATGGGCATGTTGATCAGGCGCGGGTCGATAAAGCGCGTATGTACTTTTTTGCCTTTATCGTCTTCTTTTTCCGGGATGAGGTTTTCAATCGTGCGTGCCAATGGTTTAACGAATGGCAGCATGATCATGCTGACGATCACGTTGAAAATTGTGTGCGCGTTGGCGATCTGACGGGCCAGGATCGCGGAGGTATGCGATACCAGATCGGTGAAGGGCAATATGAAGGGCAGGAAAATGAGCACGCCTGCCACGTTGATGAAGATCTGTGCGTACGAGGCGCGCTTGGCGTGCGTCCCCGATTGCATGGCCGCCAGCCAGCCCATGATGCACGAGCCGATGTTCGCGCCCAGGATGATGGCCACCGCCACCGCCAGGCTGATGCTGTCGCTCTTGCCCATCGCGATCACCAGGCCGGTCATGGCCGTGCTGCTCTGGATCGCAGCCGTGAAAACCGCGCCCACCAGCACCCCCAACAGGATGTGCTGGCTCAAAGCAGCCAGCGCTTGCTGGAAGAACGGCGTCTTGCTGATCACCCCGCCCGCCGAGGACATCATGCTCATGCCCACGAATACGATGCCGAATCCGAAGAACGGCTGCCCGACCATGCGCATCTTGCGATTGGAGGAAAAATACATCATGAAAAAGCCGAGGATCAGAAAGACCAGGTTGAACCCCTTGATCTGGAAAGAGACCATCTGGCCCGTGATCGTGGTGCCGATTTCCTGGCCAAGCATGATGCCGATGGCTTGTTCGAGGTTGAGCAGGTTGGCGTTGATCAGTCCGATCATGGTGACCATCAGCAGTCCGCTGCTCTGCATCAACGCTGTCGCGATCGTCCCAAACAATCCCTGCTTCAGCGGATGGTTGAGCGATTTATCCAGCATGGTCATCAATTTCCCGCCGGCTACTTTTTCCAAACCTTCGCTTAATACGTGCACGCCGTAGACAAAAATCGCCAGTCCCCCAAATAATTCCATTAATGCCTGAAAGATTTGCATTTTCCTGTAATAATTCCGTTTCCTGGTAAATTTCTTTTACGCATTGGGCAGGGCGTATTTCTCAGCTTGGTTCTGTATTGAATTATTTACGTTTGCCCGTCCATAATGATAAACGCATGTCGCCCATTTCACCAGTAACGAAGCCGCATTGCTTTACCGGAAATTTGTCACTGCGCACCAGGTTATCCCTGTAAATACAGCAGCCACATCCCCCCAAAGAAAAGCAGGATCAATGCCATGGCGTCCAGCTCGATAAATCCGATCCGCCTTTCCAGGTTTGCTACATTCCCGATCAAACCCAAACCACACATCAGCAATCCGAGCACGGCCACCAGCAGGAAGGACGGGCTGATCGCCGCTAAAAATCGTCCTTGCGTGTAAATCAGGTCCGTCAATCCGATGGCGAGCACGTTGAACATCACGCTGCCGAACAGGTTCCCGATCGCCATATCGTATAAGCCGATGCGCGCAGCCGCCAGCGAAGTCACCAATTCGGGCATGGAAGTGACTAATGCCACCAGGGTCGAACCGATGAAGGTGGTTCCCAAGCCGGTGGCTTGCGCGATCTCCGCGCTGCTGGCGGTCATGACCGGCGTATCCACCGCCAGCACGATCGCGGCAGCCAGGAATCCGAGCACACCAGTTAGCAAAGCGGGCGTTCCCTCGGGAATTTCCTCCGGTTCGACCACATGCGATTCGCCCGCCGCATTGCTTTGGATCAAGCGTACAGCCACCAAATATGCGCCAATCAGCACCAGGCTGGCCAGCCCCACCCAGCCGATCTGCAGCCTGATATCCGCCAGGATGAAGAAAACCACCAACCCGATCAGGAAAACCGCCAGGCTGCCGGTCAACGCGTGTTTCATGGCGGCTTTCCTCAATATGCGCTGCTTGCGGTGCATCAGGTCGATCACCGCCAGCAGGAACATGTTGACCGTGTTGCTGCCCAGCAGGTTGCCGGCTGCCAGATCGGGCGTGTTTTGATTAAGGGAACTGATCGAGGTGAACATCTCCGGCAGCGAGGTGGCCGCCGCCAGCAGCACCAGCCCGATGAACATGCCGCTCCAGCGTGTGCGCAGCGCAATCACGTCGCCGTACTTGGCCAGTTGCGTGGCCGCCGCCACCAGCACAGCCGCCGATAGCAGGAATTTCAACCACATCATGATCTCTTCCGTTTTCTCATTCCTGCGGTATGCCTTTGGTGAGGGTCAACGGCCAGGCTGCAAACACGCCGGTGTTGGGTTGATCGAGATCGCCGATGATCTCTTCCGCCGCTTTCAAACATTGTTGGATCAGCGTTTTTTCCTTAACAATGACAATCAGGGTCAGGTTGCCGCTTTCCTCGATTGCCTTGCCGCCATAAAGGTAGCGCATGGGAATATGCTTCAGCTTGCGGCGGTGCATCCCGGAACTCTCGATGATGGTCACCCCCGAGACGCCCAATCCGGCCCAGGCTTCCAGGATGGCATCCAGATGGTCGCTGTCATCCAATACCAACATGATCATGAACATGCTTGTTCTCCCGATAAGAATTGGTTAATTATAGAAACCCGCTAGTCGTATCGCGGCTGAGAATAAAACGTCGTTGAATGGTATCTTCAGTTTACCAAATAAAACGCTCCTTTCGCGGCAGCTTCCCTCCCTGTCCGCTCAATCGGCATAATTGCGTCCTTGCAGGCAAAGCCGCGTTTTGAATTGTTTTATTCGGCAATTTTCTCTACAACGGCATGCCGGATGCCGTCGCACAGCCTGGCTTGCTCGAACCAGCGCCTTTCACCGGTTTGGTAATATAAACGCAGCCACCAGTATTGCGCTTCCCACAAGGCGTCGGAATCGCTGTACTGGCCGGAGCCGGGATGGATGTGCGTGTCCAGCAGCACCCGCGCCAGCAGGGCCATGCCCTCCACTGTTTCATCCTTACGCAGGCAATCCCTCACCCGCGCTTCAACCTCGCGGTAGCTCTGCCAGGCTTGCGCGAATAGATGGATGGCCTCGTCCTCGCGTACGTCCTGCACTGCCCCGCAGCCTTCGCGGTACTCGCAATCCTCGCAGGCCGCAACGCCGTACCCGTGCTCGCATAAGCCTTCATTAATCTCCGGCTCGCGCAAGCCCCTGGCCTTTTCTTCAATAATTTCGGCGGACTTCAATAATTCCCTGATATCCGCCAGTATGCTTTCGTCAACCGCGTTCACGAGCCGCCTAGAACGCATAGGGGTTGAAGTCGTTGACCGCCATCACGTACCAGGCAGCCGGAGCGATGTGCGGGATATCTTTGTAGGTCCAGGGGTCGCCGGTGAACAGATTGAAACCGGTGCTGAGCTCCGCCACGGTCGCCGCCGGGAATCCGCCGTCCGGCTGTTGGATGGCTTTTAGCGTGTCCAGCGCGGATTTAGCCTCGGCGTTCATGCCGGCTTGCCGCAGGGTTAGCGCGGTGAAAGCCGTGCCCTCCGGCCACCAGCCACCGTTGGTGTTGGCCGCATGGAAAGGATAGCCGCCCTGCGCGGTGCGCATCGCCAGCGCAGTCTCGAGCGCGGATTCATAGGGTTCGAAATCTTCGCTCCCCAGCGCCAGCCGCGACCATACCTGCGCGTCCAGCACGTGATTATCTTTGTTGGGAGTGATCCCGTCGTTGCCGGTGCCGGTGTAGAAATAACCCTGTTGCGTGTCGTACATGGAGATGATGAACGCTTTGGCGCTGTCGGCCGCTTTTTGGTAGCGCGCGTCACCCGTCAGAGCATATAGCTGTTTGAAGACCGCGTAGGCGTCAATGTTGTGCTCGCTGGACTTGTAAGTATAGGTGTAAAGGGCGCTGCCGTCGCCTTCCGGCCAGCCGTCGTAGCCGGCGCTGAAACCGGGTGTGCCGTCCGCGCAGTTATCCAGCACCCAGCCCATGATCTTCTCCGCCAGCGCCAGGTATTCCTCGCCGCCGTACTTTTTATAATACTGCAGCAGCGCCAGCGCCACGTATGCGGTATTGCCCACGTTGCTGCCCACCTGGTATTGGTCTTCCAGGTATTCCTTCCTTCCGCTGTCGTACCAGCCCGGTAGGCGCGTGCCGCTCTGCCAGCCCGGGAAGGGGGAGATGTCGCCATAGGCATACGCGTTGCGCACGCGGTCCGCTTGGAAGCGATCGTTAG
>CALGUJ010000211.1 GCA_937902055.1 uncultured Pelolinea sp. | reverse complement strand
CACCGGATCTGCGCATTTCAGCGCTCGTGGGTTATCACCACCGATCGGGAATCGGGAAACCAGTTCCCTCACCCTGCCCCGAAGGAAGTTCGCCATCATTGTATAAGCATTTTTCACCAGCGTCAAGGCAATTCCGTGAATATCCATTTATAATGTTGAAAGCATGCAAGCGGAAAAACCCTATTTCATCCAACCGGCAACCTGGCGCGACCTGTTCGCTTTGAGCGAACTGGAAAAGATCTGTTTTAAGGAAGATGCCTGGCCGCTGCTGGAATTGATGGGCGTGCTCACTTTTCCCGGCGTGGTGCGGCTACGGGCTGTGGTGGAAAAGGAAATGGTCGGTTTCATCGCCGGCGATGCGCGCCGCGCAGAAAAAACCGGTTGGATCCTGACCCTGGGCGTGCTGCCCTTCTGGCGGCGCAGGGGAATCGCATATGATTTGCTCAGCACCTGCGAACAGCAGATGGGCATGCCGGTCGTGAAACTGACCGTCAGACGCAACAACGAATCCGCCCTGCGCCTGTACGAAAAAATGGGCTACAAGCAGGTGGATATCTGGTCGCGCTATTACCGTAGCGGGGAAGATGGATTGGTTTTGGAAAAGCAAACAACGAGTTAAAGAAGGATCTAAAGTGAACATCACTGCCGAATCGTTGCAGATTATTCTGAAAGGCCTGGCACTGGGGTTTTCGATCGCCGCACCGGTCGGGCCGATCGGTATCCTGTGCATCCGCCGCACGTTGGCACGCGGATTCAAATCGGGTGCAGTCAGCGGGTTGGGCGCCGCTTCCGCCGACGCGATTTACGGCACCATCGCAGCCGCGGGATTGACGCTGGTGGCCGATTTTCTGGCGGCACAAAAATTATGGATGGGTCTGTTGGGAGGCGGCTTTCTGCTTTATCTGGGCGTGAAGACCTTTTTCAGCAAGCCTGCTGAAAACTCGGTCCGGAGCGACAGCCAAACCCTGGGCGGGGATTTTATCTCCACACTGCTGTTGACCCTCAGCAACCCCATGACCATCTTCGCCTTCGTGGCCATCTTTGCCGGCTTCAGCGCTCAATCCGTCTCGGGCTATCGCACATCCGCTTTTCTGCTGGTGTTGGGCGTTTTTTGCGGTTCGGCATTCTGGTGGCTGACTCTGAGCACTCTGGTAAACCTGCTCAGGCAGCGCCTGAACTCAGGCGTAATTTATCTCATCAATAAAGCTGCCGCCTTAACCATTGCCGGATTTGGGGTATATTTGATTTTCAGCCAAGTCCTATAAATGACTGCTGCAAGGTTTATGAAAAAAGATTCCGAAAATATCTGGGAAGTAACCCGTTCTGAAAGCGGACCGGATTTGGGTTTATTCAAAACCCGCTACGATTGGGCGAAAAATCCGCGCAACGCCAAAACCATCAGAGCAGTGGTGCTCGAATCGCGCGACTGGGTCAACGTCGTGGCGCTCACCCCCGCGAAGATGATCCTGACCGTACGGCAATTCCGTTTTGGGGTGGGCCGGTACACGCTCGAAATACCCGCCGGGATTATGGATGCGGGAGAAACCCCGCAGCAAGCCGCCATGCGCGAGTTGAAAGAAGAAACCGGCTGTGTTTCCAACAATTGGAGATATCTCGGCGCGTTCGACGCCAATCCGGCTTTCATGAACAATATTTGCCATTCCTGGCTAGCCCTGGACGTCGTTCGTAAATTCCCGCTGCAACTGGATGAGGGAGAAGAGATCGACCTGGCGGAGTTTTCCCTGGATGGAATCCGTAAAGAGATTAACGCAGGCCGTATGCGCAACGCCCTGTCGCTGGCGGCGCTTTCACAAGTGTTCGACCTGCGTATTCAGCAGGGCGATGCCGGTCAGTGACCCAAAAACCGAACCCATCGAGAGGTATTCATGGCAAAAAAACCAAAAAAAATTCAGAGCGTTGACAGCCTGCTGGCCGGCGTGGAGCGCCTGTACCTGCAGGTCATGATTGGCATCGTGCCACCCGTTTTCTTTCTGCTGGCGGGTTGGTGGGGCAGCCTGTATTTTGTACCGGAAGAAGCGGTCAAATTCTTCGCCCTGGGCGGGCTGCTCTTGGGCCTATTCCTCGACATATTGTGCATGCGGCGCTGGCTGCGCAAAGCCTACACCCTGCCGGTGGGCTGGTTTGTTTTGATCTATCTCTTCTATTCCGCCGGTTTGTTCGGTTTCTTTATGGGCGTGCCGGTATTCAACGCGCTGTTGGGGATCATGGGCGGCTACTACGTGGGGATCTGCCTGCGTTTCGCGCAAAAGGATCAAGCGGAAGTGGAAATCGCCGCCCGGCGCACCGCATTGTTCGCCGCCGCTGTGCTGGCAGTGGTTTGCGCCGCCAGTTGGACCATCGCTTACCTGGACCCCTCAACGGCCGCCAATATCAATGGCATGTTCCAACTAACCAGGCCAATCAGCCGCGAGAATATCCTGCTGTTATCCGCTTTCGCCGGAACCGGGTTGGTGGCGCTCGAATATTTCGTCACGCGCGCGACTGTCAAGTTTGCGCGCTTCATGTAATCCCGGACGGCTATAGATTATTTTTCCGCGGGAATTTTTCGACCGGCTGGCTGCATCCGGCAGAGGGTGGCAAGCGCCAGGCAAAGGAACAAGCCCGCGTTGATCACGCCGACAGCCCCGACCACCAGTTTGCTGGGATTGATGAAGATCACGCTCCACACGCCGTAGGCATGCGCGTTGAAGACCGCGTGCATGAACGCTGCCAGGATGGTGCTGCGGGTTCTAAACCATACGGCGCCCATCCAGACGCCCAGGCTGGACACCAGGATAAAGTGCAGCAGCACGCCCGGGAACGCCTGGCGCCCATAGCCGAACCCCAGGAACAGGATCAGCGGCGTGTGCCATAAAGCCCAGATCATGCCGGAAAATATCGCCGCCTTGACCTGCCCCAACGGTTCCAGCGCCGGCAGCAGGAATCCGCGCCAGCCAAGCTCTTCCCCCAGGGAGGGAAGCATGTTCATAACCGGCGCGCCCGCCAGCGTTACGAAGGCCAGGGCGGCCAGCATGGCGCCTGCCGGCAGCGGCAGCCCGCCGCTTACACCGTATTGAGCCATGAAATATTGCAACGTTAGGTCGGGCTTTTGGATAAAAGCCCAGGTAATGGCGTAGTTCAGTACAAACATTAGCAGGATCACGGCATAGACTTTCAGATAGTCGGAGGCTTTCCCCCACTTAAAGCCCAAATCCTTGAGCGGTCTTTTCAATACGACGGTCTGGGTGAAAATGGCGCTCAATGCCGGCACGAACATGGCGGCCGCGATCACCATTTGCGAATTGAGCAAGGGCGCGTCGTAAAGCGTCAGCCCCAGCCGCCTGGCCGCGCAGGCCAGCAGGATGGTCGCGCCGAAGGTCAGTCCGATGAAACTGAAGAGTGCTTTTTTGTTGATCATAGCAATTTCCCGATTTTGATTGGATTGCAGATTATAAATCCCGCCGGGGTTTATTATCGATCACGCGCTGCTGGATCTTTTCGCTCTGCAGCTCGCGCAGCGCGTCGCGCGCGATCCAGTTGGCGGTCTTGTCGCCCAGGGTCAGTAATTCATTGGCCAATTCAATGGCCGCCTTGTTCAAAGCCAGGTTGCGCTTGCCGATATTGCGCAGCGCCCAGTTCACTGCTTTTTTTACGAAATTGCGCGGGTCGCCGGCGCAGGTTTTGATCAGGGAGAAACAGTCGATGAACCGCTGGTCAGCGGAGATTTTATCGTGCCAGGCCAGGCAGGAAAGCAGGGCAAAAGCAGCTCGCCTGACAAATTCCTCGTCGCGCGCCGACCATTCGCGCACCTTGTCCCAGGCAAAACGCGTGTGCTGAAAAAGGTTGTCGCAGACCTGGTCGCACACGTCCCAGGAATCGAAATCCCTCACCCAGGCTTCCAATTGCGCCTCGGTGGCTTGTTCGGGAACGTCGAGCATGGACGCCAGGACGCGCGCGTCGGGGATGGCGCTCTGCCAAAGTTCCAACGCCAACTGGTGATCGTGCGGGATTTCTTTGGCCAGCCGGCGCAGGTCGGGGATGGAAAGCCCCAGGCGCCCCTCGGTGCGGATGGCGAAACGCGCCATGCCTTCCAGTTGATCCGGCCGGGCGCGGGATTTAAGGAGATCGAGAACTTGTTCTGTTTGCATACCAAACTGCCTTCCTAAAACTTCAAATCTTGTGTTTTTCGCTCTTCAAAGAGTTCCCAGTAGATATTGTACTTTCTGTCAGTCATATCCAAAGCCAAGGTCCAATTGGTTTTGATGCCGGGAAAATTTTGCAGGGTATAAGTTCCGGGCGCTGTCAGGATCCACAGAATGCTGTCATAAGAGAAGTTTTCCCGCTGCAGGGCGATGCGCTGCAGGGTTTCATAGTAACGAATGAAAGTGTTGTGGTACGGGATTTTTTTCAACACGGTGTCTTCGCGCGCCAGTTCGGGGTCGAGATAATGGTTGGTCTGGATCAAAACACCTTCCCTGGGGTAGATCACCCTGAAGCGTTGGGCAGTGTGTTCCACCGTCGCCATGTTGCCGAAGCGATCGGCCAAAAAATATTTCTTCGGGCAGCAGGCCGGCACCCTTTCGAACACAGCCAGCGCGTCGTCCACCGTTGCGCAGGTCTCGGCTATCAGTTTCACCAGGTGGATGCTGGAAATACCGTAAGCCCATTGTTCCGCAAAAGAGAAGGTGATGCCGACG
>CALGUJ010000210.1 GCA_937902055.1 uncultured Pelolinea sp. | reverse complement strand
CTTCCACCCATTGCCGCACGGGCTCAAATCCGGCCAGATTAAGCAGGTTAGTGAGATCTTCCACGGTCAACCAGTTTTGCGGTAGAGTGGGTTTTGCGACGCCCAGCGCAATCGCCAGATTCAAGGGCACTTCCCACAGGCGGTTGTAGAAGTTGATCACCAGGCGCCCCCTGGGTTTGAGATGGCGCAGAACCGCCTCCAGCGTCGACTGGACGTCCCACAGGTCGTTGACGGTATCCGATAAGATGACCACATCGAATTTTCTGTCAAGAGAAAAATCGACAGCATCCATCCGGCGGAAATCCAGGCCGGGGTGGTTCTTTTGAGCCAATTCAACCATTTTGGGCGAGATATCCAGCCCCAGGCCGTATCTTGGTTCGAGAAAAGCCAGCAGATCGCCATTGCCACAGCCAATTTCGAGGATATCCTGGTTTTGAGAAATATTAAATTTGAAAACCTGGGCGATACGCCGACGGTAATAGACGCCCCAACCTTTCCAGTTCTCCAGTTTTAAGGCAACTTTATCCCAGTGCTGTTGTCTTTCGTCGTAAAATATCTGCCGGATTTTTTCCATGAATCCAAACTTCGCGTCCTGTTTTTGTTGTTATGCATTATACATTGGATAGAAAGGTTAAATTTGCATAAGCTGCTTGACCGCATTCAAGGACTGGCTTATAATTCAACGACTGAATATTGAAACATGGAAAACGAATTCAAGGCAACCGCCGCCGACCTGACCATACTCGAAAACATCGAGAGCGAACCGGATACCACCCAAGCCAGCCTGGCAGAAATGATGGGCGTGGCGGTTGGAACGATCAACTGGCATCTGAAACGCTTGATTGACAAGGGCTATGTGAAAGTCAAACGCGCGGAACGCAAGAAATTACGCTACATCATCACACCCGAGGGTATAGCGCTGCGCACGCGGCTGCTGGTGGATTTCATCCAGTCTTCCATGGAGTTATACCGGCTGGTGCGCGGTCGTTCTCAGCACGCCATCAGCGAGATCAAAAACCGCGGCTTTAGGGCAGCGCGGATCGAGGGGGCAGGGGATGTGGCGGAGATCCTGAAACTGACCTGCATGGAGCAGGGCATCGCGATCAGCCATAATCATCACGATCCAACTTTGAAAGTGATCGGTTTGAAAATTTTCATTGAGGAAAAGGAATAACAATCTGATGAGTCAAGAGAATTTCTGGCAATCCAAACGGGTGTGCGTGACCGGCGGGGCCGGTTTTTTGGGAAAAGTTGTCTGCCGCAAATTGCAGGAACGCGGCGCCAAGGAGATATTCGTCCCAACCATCGAGAAATATGACCTGGTCAGCCTGGACGGCATCAACCAGATGCTGGAAGATTCAAAACCGGATCTGATCATCCACCTGGCGGCCCAGGTGGGCGGCATCGGCGCAAACCGCGAACATCCCGCCGAGTTCTTTTACAACAACCTGATGATGGGCGTGCAACTGATGCACCGCGCCTGGCAGACCGGAGTGGGCAAATTTGTGGCCATTGGCACGATTTGCGCTTACCCCAAGTTCACCCCCATCCCTTTTGATGAAGACAACCTGTGGAATGGCTACCCCGAAGAGACCAACGCTCCTTACGGATTGGCCAAGAAGATGCTGCTGGTGCAGGCGCAATCCTACCGCCAACAGTACGGCTATAATGCCATCTTCCTGCTACCGGTGAACCTGTACGGCCCGGGCGATAATTTCAACCCGGATTCCTCGCACGTCATCCCGGCGTTGATCCGCAAATGCCTGGAAGCCGAAGAAGCCGGCAAGGACGAGATCGTGGTTTGGGGCGACGGTTCTCCCACGCGCGAGTTCCTCTATGTTGAGGACGCCGCGGAAGGCATCCTGCTGGCAGCGGAGCGTTATGATGGCGACCTGCCGGTCAACCTGGGCTCCGGCAACGAGATCAGCATCAAGGATTTGGTGGAATTGATCGCAAAATTGACCGGTTTCAAGGGAAAGCTGGTCTGGGATACCACCAAACCCAACGGCCAGCCGCGCCGCGCATTGAGCACCAAACGGGCGTATGACTTGTTCGGGTTCAAAGCCGGCATGACTTTTGAAGAAGGTTTGAAAAACACCATCGATTGGTACCGGAAAAACAGGAAATAAAGAAACAGCTTATGGTGCGCAGCGAACCCCGCAAGATCATTGTAAAACCCACCACCGGTTGGGCGGCTTTGAATTTACGCGACCTGTGGATCTACCGCGAACTGGTCTATTTCATGACCTGGCGCAATTTGAAGGTGCGCTACAAACAAAGCCTGCTGGGAATCGGTTGGGCTATCCTGCAGCCATTCCTGACCATGGTGGTTTTCAGCATCTTTTTTGGAAACCTGGCCGGCGTTCCCTCGGATGGCGTGCCTTATCCCATCTTCTCCTACACCGCCCTGATCCCCTGGACGTTGTTCTCCAAGGCGCTGCAGGATGCCAGCCACTCGCTGGTGCAGAGCAGCCACATGATCACCAAGGTGTATTTCCCGCGCATGATCCTGCCGCTGGCTGCCGTGCTGGCGGGCGTGGTGGATTTTCTGATCGCGTTCGTCGTGCTGTTGGGCATGATGGTGTTTTACAAAGTGACGCCCACCGCGAATATCTGGACGATCCCGTTCTTCCTGCTGCTGACCCTGGTGACAGCCATCGGAGTGGGATTGTGGCTGTCGGCTTTGAACGTGCTGTACCGCGATATCAATTACGTGCTGCCGTTCCTGACCCAGTTTTGGATGTATATATCACCCATCGCTTACCCCACCAGCATGGTGCCGGAAAAATGGCGCCTGGTATACGCGCTCAACCCCATGACGGGCGTGGTGGAAGGTTTCCGCTGGGCGCTGCTGGGCACCGGCCAGGCGCCCGGCATGGTCACATTGATCTCCAGCCTGGTGGCCGTGTTCCTGTTCATCAGCGGCATGTTCTATTTCAAGCGAATGGAACGGCAATTTGCCGACATGGTTTAGGAGCGCAGCGATGAGTCGAACAGCGATTCATGTTGAGCACCTGGGTAAACAATACCGGCTCGGGCAATTTGTGGGCAATTACCGCACGCTGCGCGAGACTTTTTCCGAAAAATTCGGCGCGAGGAAATCCGAAGCGCCGCGCAACCTGCTGCCCGAGAGCATCTGGGCCCTGGAAGATGTATCTTTCGACGTTCAGCAAGGAGAGGTGCTGGGCGTGGTGGGGCGTAATGGCGCCGGCAAGAGCACGCTGCTGAAAATCCTCTCGCGCGTAACTGAACCCACCAAAGGCGTCGTGGAAATTTATGGGCGTGTCGGTTCCCTGCTGGAGGTTGGCACAGGCTTTCATCCCGAGTTGACCGGCCGCGAGAACATCTACCTCAACGGGGCCATCCTGGGAATGAAGAAGAACGAGATCGAATCCAAATTCGATGAGATCGTTTCCTTCGCGGAAGTGGAGACGTTCATTGATACGCCGGTGAAGCGTTATTCCAGCGGCATGTATCTGCGGCTGGCGTTTGCCGTGGCGGCGCACCTGGAACCGGAAATCCTGGTGGTGGACGAAGTGTTGGCGGTGGGCGACGCGGATTTCCAGCGCAAATGCCTGGGCAAGATGAGCGACGTGGCCAAACAGGGCCGCACCGTGCTGTTCGTCAGCCACAACATGTCCGCCATCCTGCGCCTGACGCAGGAGACGCTGGTGATCGATAAGGGCCACCTGCTGCTGCGCGCCCCCACAGCCGAAGCGGTCGATTTTTACCTATCGCGCGGCCTGACCCAGGAAGGGCAGCGCCTCTGGCAGCCGGACGAAATCCCGGCAAAGGCTGATCCTTTTGTGCCGGTCGCCGTGCGTCTAACAGACCGGCAGGGGCACATTTTGGACGGGGTGCGTGCGACCGAATCATTTTTCCTGGAAGTGGAATACAAGCTGAAAAAACCGATTAAGGGTTTACGGGTGGGCATTTATATCATCACATCCCACGGCGAGTTTGTGTTTACCTCGTTCGATACCGACGACCCCGCGCAATTCGAGCAATACCCGCAGCGCCCGGAAGGCGCCTATCGCAGCCGCTGCGAAGTGCCGGCAAACCTGTTGAACGGCGGGCGCTTCGTGGTGGGGGTGAATGCCAGCTCCTACCGCATCAAGACCTATTTCCACGACGAACAGGCGCTGGCTTTCAACGTGGACGCGGCCGGCGCGCCCGGAACCCACTGGCCGGAAAACCGATTGGGGCCGGTGCGCCCGATGCTTGCCTGGAAGATCGACAAAATTGATGGAAGCGAGAAAAAATAACCATGGCTGAAACCGTAACGCGCGCCAAGAACATCCTCAAAACCGTATTGGGACAGGTGCCTTTAACCGCTGAACTCTATTGGTTGATGCGAGGCAGCGATAAAACGCTCAATTCCCGATTTTCATTGAAAAAACTAGACCAGCATATGGCGGAGTTGGTGGAGCAGGCGTCGGCATTGAAGATGGCAACCAAACCGGGCGGCAAGAAGATTTTCATCTTCTCGACTTTGCATTACTGGATCGAACACGCAACTGTGATGGGGATGGCGCTGGCAGGATTAGGGCATGAGGTTACGCTGGGCTACCTGCCGTATCATGACTGGCAGAATCCCATCAATCCGTTCGACTTGCGGCGCCAGAATCTTTACGCCGAAGAAATCCTGGGAAAAGCCAAAGCGGTGATCAACGTGGTTTCTTTCCTGAGTCTACACAACGGATACAAGGTTGTTCCGGAAGACCTGCGCAGTAAAATCGAACAGGTTTCCCGCTATGACAGCATGTACACCCTGCAAGTGGAGAACGCGGATACCGGCAGCGCGATCTACAAGCTGCGTCTGAAGCGCAACATGAGCGCGGCGCGAGACGCATACGATTACCTGACTACCCAAAAACCGGACGTGGTGATCGTGCCCAACGGTACCATCCAGGAGTTTGGCGTGGTTTACGAGGTGGCCCGGTCGCTCGGTATCCAAACCATCACCTATGAATTCGGCGAGCAGCGCGAGCGCATGTGGCTGGCGCAGAATGGCAAGGTGATGCTGCAGGATACCGGCGAGATGTGGGAG
>CALGUJ010000209.1 GCA_937902055.1 uncultured Pelolinea sp. | reverse complement strand
CCGATGTTGATCATGCGGAAGGTGTTCTCCAGCAGTTTGGCCATTTCGGCCACCTCGGCGGATGAAACCGGTACAACCGTTTTTAGCGCGCTGCCATACCAGGCTTTGGAAACCTGCAGGCAGGCGGGCGTGATGCCGCCCAGCACCTTGGGGGTGTTGATGGTGGTCCAATCCTTGCGGCCGGGGTCGACGCGCTCGGGCGAGAATGCCAGGAAGAAATCCCGGCCGACTTTCAGGCCGCTTTCTTCCATTCTGGGCAGGATCATTTCGCGCGTGGTGCCGGGGTAGGTGGTGGATTCCAGCACGATCACCATGCCGGGATGCACGTATTGCTTGAGAGAATCGGAAACCGACAATATAAAGGAAAGATCAGGGTCGCCGGTTTTGCGCAGGGGGGTGGGTACGCAGATGCTGACCGCGTCGATATCCTTCAACACGGAATAATCGCTGGTGGCGGTCAGGTGGCCGGAGTTCACCAGTTTGGCGACCTGCTCGCCGGGGATATCCAGGACGTAGCTGCTCCCCCGGTTGATTTGGTCCACCTTGGCCTGGATCGGGTCGATGCCGGTGACTTTGAAGCCGGCCTCGGCGAACACCACTGCCAGGGGCAGGCCGACATAACCCAGGCCTAAAATGGCCACCCGGGCGGTTTTATTTTCCAATTTATTAATGAGTTCTTGAACCTGATCCATTCTTTCACCTGTTAGAAAAAACTGAGTTGCGTGGCGTCGTCTTCAGCCTCCGGCTCGCTTGCGGCGGAACGGCTGCCGGCGGTTTGCCTGGCCTTATCCACCAGGGTTGATAATTGCGAAAAATCATGGATGAGCGTTTGCTTCAACGCGGGTTGATGCAAGGCGGCTGCGGGGTGGTACATCGGGATGATGAAGCGTTCCCCAATCCAGGATGCGCGCCCGTGGATGCCGCTGATCTTGGCATCCTTAAAATAGCGCGCCATGGAAAACCTTCCCAGCGTGACGATCACCAGCGGATTGATGGCGGCAATCTGCCTGTCCAGGTATGCCTGGCAGGCAGCCAGCTCTTCCGGCTGCGGGTCGCGGTTGCCGGGCGGGCGGCATTTCACCACGTTGGTGATGAAAACCGTTTCACGTTTGAAACCGCCATGCGCCAGCAGTTCGTTCAGGAACTTGCCCGCCTGTCCGACGAAAGGTTGCCCCTGTTCATTTTCATGGAATCCCGGGCCCTCTCCGATCAACATCACCTGCGCTTCCGCCGGGCCTACGCCAGGCACGGCTAATTTACGCGACTGGCAAAGGATGCACTGCCGGCATGCATTGATTTCGGTTGCGATCTCCCGCAGGGTTTCATCAGCGTTCACGGTTCATCCTTTCGTTAATAAACAATCATACCCTCTGTTAATCCGTTTTTCAGGATTCGGCGGGTGTGTTCAACGTACGCAGGTAGATGGGCGCCAGCGAAACCACGTCGTCCGCCCGGCCTGTTTCCAATCGCTTTTCAGCCAATTGGGCCAGGATAGCCGGACGGCGCACATTTTGCGCCGGGCTGGCCAGAATGGCGTTGCGCCAGCGCCTTTCCAGCGTCTTGCGGTCTTCCGCGTCGATTTCGCCGCAGATGATGGTGGGGCGTTCGATGCGGCTTTCCAGTTCGCGGGCGGAGGTCATGAAAATTTCGCCCTGCGCCTGCCACATCCCCTCAACCGCCCGGTATTCGCACCCGGCCAAACGGTCGCGCCCGGCTTTCAACAGCGCGATCAAAGGCTGCTCCCCCACCGGCTGGCAGGCCGCGATGATGTCCAATGTCGGGATGCCGGCCACCGGGATGCGCAAGGAAAGGGCCAGCCCTTTGGCGATGGCCAGGCCGATGCGCAGGCTGGTGAAAGAACCCGGTCCGGTGGCAACGGCGATGGCTTTCACGTCGCTGATTTGCAGTCCGCAATCGCCGATAGCCGATTGAATGGCAGGCGCCAGTTCGACCGTGTGGCGCCGGTTGGTGCGCCAGACCTTCTCGTAAAGTATCTGGGCATCGTCGTAAAGCGCGATTCCCATCCATTGGGTTGAGGAATCGATTGCCAGGATCATTCCAACCCCTTTAATATGCTCATGCGTAGTTTTTCTACCATCTGTTCAAAACGCTTCCCGTGCGGGTTGAAAAGCAGGCTGCGCTGTTCTTCATCCAAATATTTCATATTAATCCACAAGTGATCTTCCGGCAGGACGGATTTCACCCTTTCTGCCCATTCTACCAAAAATGGTCCGTCGGCGATCATGCCGGTCAGGTCCAGGTCTTCCGCTTCGAGTGCATTCTGCACGCGGTAAGCGTCGAAATGGTTCATCTCGAATCCGCCGGTTTTGCGATAGTTATTGACCAGCACAAAAGTGGGGCTAGTGACGGCATCCAGGCTGCCCCAACCTTGCGCGATGCCCTGCACCAGGGTGGTCTTGCCTGCGCCCAACTCGCCGCTCAGGCAAATCACGTCGCCTGCCTGCAGGGATGATCCCAGGCGGATGCCGATGCGGCGGGTTTGCTCCGGGCTGCGGCTGATGAATTCGAAGGAGTGAGCGTCCAAAATTGGCATAGGTCTATTTTAACTGGAGTTTAGAGTCCGGCTTTATCGGCAATGGCGCGCGCGATATCGCGCGAAGCGCGCGGCCTGGCCAGGCGGCCGGCGTTGTCCACCGCTGCCTGTCTTTTTTCGGGATGTTCAATCCATGCACGCAGCGTTTCAACAATTGCTTCTGATTCCGGCGCCCAAACGCCCGCGCCTTCATCGGTTACATAAGCAACGTTGCCTTCCTCCTGGCCTGAGATGCGGTGATAGAGAATGATCGGCAGTCCGGCAATCAAAGCTTCACAGATGGTGCCCGGCCCGGCTTTGCTGACCAGCACGTCGGCGGCTTGCATGAGTTCAGGCATGTCTTTAACGAAGCCGTAGATGAAAGCGGGCGAATTCCAGGCGTGCTTCTCCAGTTTGCCTTGCAGTTTGGCGTTGCGGCCGGCAACGATCGCCAGCGTGGCGCCCAGCCTGGCTTCGTTGATTTTCATGGAGACTTCACCCAGCGGTCCCATACCTTCGCCGCCGCCTACCAGTAACACTGTGAATTTATCCTCCGGCCAACCCAACTTGCGGCGCAACGTCCGCTTATCGGCGGAAGGATGGCAGAAACGGTCGGCGACCGGCAGGCCGATGACCTTTAATTTCTCCGGTTCGATGTCCAGGTCGATGGCGTTTTGGTATGCCTGCGGGGTGGGCACGATGATCAGGTCCGCCAGGTTATTAAACCAGGCGCAGTGCGTGGAAACCAGGTCGGTCACCACCGTGATGTACGGTGTGGGGTCGTTGCGTTTTTTCCTGGCGCGCAGGATGGGTGTGTTGATCAGGGGATGCACCGAAACGATCACGTCGCAGGGATGTTTGCGCAGCAGGCGATACATGTACAGCCGCACGTAAGGCCAAAGCGCCGCATAGATCAGGCGCATACGATGCGGATCATCCGTGGTTTCAAAGGACAGTTTCCAAAGCTCGTCCATGCGGGACATGGCCGGATAGGTCGGCCCTGCCAGGTTTAGGGGCGGGGGGGAATAGTCCGCGAAAAAGTCCACCATTTCCCAGGTGAACCTTTCAGGATATTCCAAATTCAGGGCTTCGATGATCGCTTCCGCCGCGCTGCGGTGGCCGCCGCCCGTATCCGAAAATAAAAAAAGGATATGGGGATTTTTTTTATCGGTCATGCTCTACTGTTTTACCCAGGTTTTTCTTCAGGCGATTTTTAAGCTCCCTGCGGGTCAGCATCACTCGGCGGTTGCAGGTCAGGCATTCCAGGCCGATATCCGCGCCCATCCGTACCACTTTCCAGGTATATCCCCCACAGGGGTGTGGCTTCTTCAACTGCAAGACATCGTTCATGTCCAGGTCCGGGAGCATGGTTGGATTATATCGCAAGTTGTCTTGGGGGCGCTTTGCGATTATAGTTAAGCCATGTTTAATCAATCTCCCGCCGATTTGATCTCCGCGATCATCACACTGTTGATCGCATTTACCTTTCACGAATTCGCGCACGCCTGGATGGCCACGCGTTTCGGCGACGATACCCCGCGCCTGTTTGGGCGCTTGACCCTCAACCCGTTGAGCCACCTGGACGTGATGGGCAGTCTGATGCTGATCTTTACCGGATTCGGCTGGGCCAAGCCGGTGCCGGTCAATCCGCAGCGCATCCGCCAGCATTCGCCTTCCGGGTTGATGCTGGTTGCGCTTTCCGGGCCGCTGGCGAATTTTATGCTGGCTTTCCTTGCGGCTATCCCGTTGCGCTTCGGTTGGCTGCAGCCCGGCGCGCCTTTGATCGATTTTCTGCCGACCCCCTATTACTTCACCCTCTATTTCCTTTTTACCAACCTGGGTCTGATGATTTTCAATCTAATCCCGCTGCCCCCGCTGGATGGTGAAGAGGTGCTGCTGTACCTGCTGCCTGCGCAATGGGAGCGAAAATGGGAAACGTTGAGGCCGTACGGGCCGTATTTGCTGTTGTTTCTCCTGCTGGTCGGCCCGATGATCGGGTTCAGCCTGGTGGACACGGTGCTTTCGCCATTGATCGTCGGATTGGCGCGCATTCTGCTGGGGGGTTTCTAATGCCGGCAGGCGCAGCGGTTGCCGGCCCGGGTGTGCGGGAAAGACAAGCACGGGAGCGATTTTTCAAATAGGAAAAAAAGGGCATGGCTTATTATTGCTACCTGCTGGAATGCGCCGACGGAACCTATTACTGCGGGTGGACCAAGGACGTGCAGCGCCGGCTGGATACGCACAACAAAGGACGCGGAGCCAAGTACACCCGCATGCGCCGTCCGGTGACCCTGGTTTATTACGAAGAACTCCCTGATCGATCCGAGGCTATGCGCCGCGAACACAAATTGAAGCAGAAAACCCGCGAACAGAAAGCATTGTTGATCCAGAAATTCAGCGAGGGCAGCCATGAGCGATCCATTTGAACAACTCCCGGATTGGGAAATCCGCGTGATCTCGCCCGGCAGGGTGAACCTGTTGGGTGAACACGTTGATTACAACCAGGGGACGGTGCTGCCGATCGCCATCGACCGTTTCGTGCGCCTGGCGGCCCGCCCGCGCGCGGACGATCTGGTGACGATTGAATCGCTGGATCTGAAAAGCAGGTTGCAATTCAGGCTGGAAGATCTGGATCGGCGCGTGGACGCGCAGGGAAAACCGCTAACCGGTTGGGCGCTTTATCCGGCCGGGGTGGCCTGGGCGCTGCGCGCCGGCGGGCTGGAGGTGCGCGGGTTGGAAGCCGTGCTGACTTCCGACTTGCCCATCGGGGCAGGCTTAAGCAGTTCGGCGGCACTGGAACTGGCTTTCGCCCTGGCCTGGCAGGCCGCCGGCGGCTGGCAGCTTGAGCGCATGGCGCTTGCGCAGCTCTGCCAGCGCGCGGAGAATGCCTACGCGGGCGTGGCCTGCGGCTTGATGGATCAATTTGCCTGCGCGCACGGCGTGGCGCGCCACGCGCTGTATTTCGACACGCGCAGCCTGCAGTGGCAGCCGCTGCCCATGCCGCCGGATAGCGCGGTGGTGATCGCCGATTCCGGTTTACGCCGCCAGTTGGCCGCTTCCGGCTACAACCAGCGGCGCGTCGAATGCGAGCAGGCCGTCAGCCTTCTGCGGACGCGTCTGCCGGACATCCGGTCGCTGCGGGATGTGAGCCCGGCGCAATTGGATGAACATGGGGATTGTCTGCCGCCCGAAATCCGCAAACGCGCGCGGCACGTGGTCGAAGAAATTGCGCGCGTGCAGCAAGCCTGCTTCTGCCTGGCGCAAGATGACGCGGCCGGGTTCGGCCGGCTGATGGTCGCCGGGCATGCCTCGCTGCGCGACCTGTTTGAGGTCAGCTTGCCCGAATTGGATGGACTGGTGGATGCGGCTTTGTCGATCGAAGGTTGCTGCGGGGCGCGCCTGACCGGCGCAGGCTTCGGCGGCTGTACGGTCAACCTGGTTGCCAGGGATGCCGCCGGGGATTTCATGGCCGAACTGGGCCGGCGCTACCGGCAGGATTGCGGCCGCCAGGCGGTTATTTATTGCTGCCAGCCTTCGCGCGGCGCCCATCTTCTGGGAACGTAAATAAAAAAACCGCCCTTAAATCACAAAGGCGGTTTTGGTTAAACAAGACAAAGCATTAATCGGTGAATACCGGCAGGTGGCCGAGCGCGATGACTTCTTTCCAATCGCTCTCGTCGCCCTCGGTGAAAATGGCGGCTTCGAAGGCGATCGTGCCGCCGGCTTTTTCCAGGATGGAGCGCATCCCGTTGAGCGTCGAACCGGTGCTGATCACGTCGTCCACGATGGCGACCTTCTTCCCTTTGATCAGCGAAATATCTTTTTCATCCAGGATCAGGGTTTGCGGTTTGCCGGTGGTGATGGATAGCGTTTCGGCCTGGATGGCGTTGCCCATGTAGATCTTGTAATCCTTGCGCAGCACCACGTAGGGCTTGCGGGTTTCCACGGCCAGCGCGTGGATGAAGGGGATGCTCTTGGATTCGGCAGTGACCAGTACATCGTACTCTTTATCGGCCAATTTTTTGGCCATTTCCTTGGCGCTGGCGGTCACCAGTTCCACATCGCCCAGGATATTGAGGATGGCGATTTTTAACCCCGGTTTGATCTCGAACAAACGCAGGTTGCGCTTCACCCCGCCGATCTCGATGGGATAGAATTCACGTTTTTCAGCCATAGTAGACTCCCGAATACGATATAAAAATCCGCTTGTAGTGTATCACAACCTGCAGGTATGGTTGGATGAATTAACCGGAAGCATGTAAATAATATATTGACCACAGATGAACACAGATAAACACAGATGAGGATTTGAATGTAATGAAGCCGATCTCCCATTTGTCTGTATGTGGTAGCCGTAATTGGTGATCCTTTTTAATGTTTTCGCGAACCCGGCATAGCCGGGTGTGGCGATCTCGGAGATAACCGACACAGGATTGCCTCAAGCAAGCCATGAGACAGTCATCGGAAAAAGCCTTCAGCCGAAGCGGAAGCAAGTACTCAATTCAATCATCTGTGTGGATCGATTCTAAAGAATCTGTATTTATCTGTGGTTAAAAAACGTTAAGCCTTATCAGAATTCTTTTGATGCTCATTCCCCTTGAACTCCGGCATGGTGGCATGCCCGGGCTGCGAGATCCCCTCGCGTTTGAAAATTTTCCAAACCGTCAACAGGATGATGCGCATGTCCAGCCAAAACGACCAGTGATCCACATACCAAACGTCCAGCGCGAATTTCTCGTCCCAGGTCAGCGCGTTGCGGCCGTTGACCTGCGCCCAGCCGGTGATGCCCGGCAGGACCTCGTGCCGTCGCGCCTGCTCAGGGGAATACCTCTCCAAATATTGCACCAGTAACGGGCGCGGGCCGACCACGCTCATATCCCCCTTCAACACGTTCAGGAATTCCGGCAGCTCGTCCAGGCTGCTGCGCCGCATGAAAGCCCCCAGGCGGGTGATGCGCTGCGCATCCGGCAGCGGCTTCCCTTCCACGTCGCGCGCGTCGCGCATCGTGCGGAATTTGATCAAGTCGAACAGCTTGCCGCCCAACCCAGGCCGCGCCTGGGTGAAAAAGACCGGCCATCCTTGCGCAAGCGCCAACCAAACCGCCAACAACAGGATCAAAGGAGAAAGGATGATCAGCACTGACAGCGAAAAAACGACATCGAAAAGCCTTTTGCAGAACGGCACTGCGCGCATGTGAGTTTTCATCCCAGAACATTTTACCAAACCCGGCCCGTTCCCAACGGGTTGTCTACGATATAATAAATCCGGACAGACACAGGTTGGTGCGATGGAAAATCAAATCATCATTGAGTATTGTGTTCCTTGCGGGTTCGAGCATCAAGCCAAACAACTGGCGCAGGATTTGGGCGCCATGTACGGCGCCAAAATCGGCGAAGTGATCCTGGAACCCACCCGTATGATCGGCAGTTTTGAGGTCTTTTATCGGGGTGAATTGATCTACTCGAAGAAGAAATCCGGCAGGCTGCCCCAACCCGGCGAGGTGGAACAAATTTTGTTTGAAAGGTTGAAGAAATAGATTCATGGCTAAAAAAGGACGTGTATTCTCCGGCGCCCGGCCGACCGGCCGCCAGCACTTAGGCAATTATCTGGGCGCGATCAAAAATTACGTGGCATTGCAGGAAGACTACGATTGCGTGTATTGCATCGTGGATTATCATGCGCTGACCACCATGGAAACCACGCAGAACCTGAAAGAGAATACGCTGCAAATGGCGCTGGATTGGCTGGCTGCCGGCATGGACCCGCAGCGGTCGATCATCTTCATCCAGTCGCACGTGCCTGAGCTGGCCAATCTGCACACCATCCTGTCCATGGTTGCCCCGCTGGGTAAATTGACCGATCTTCCCACCTTTAAAGAAAAAGTGCGCGAGCAGCCGCATAACGTGAATTACGGGTTGGTAGGCTACCCGGTGCTGATGTCGGCCGACATTTTGTTGTACAAGGCCGATACCGTGCCGGTTGGCGAAGACCAGGCGCCGCATATCGAATTCGCCCGCGAAATGGCGCGCTCTTTCAACTACCGCTTCGGGACCAACGTGCTGATCGAACCGCAGATGAAAGCGACTGAATTTCCGCGCGTTCTGGGCGTTGACGGCGAAAGGAAAATGAGCAAAAGCCTGAATAATCACATTGAAATTTCCGCCACGCCGGAAGAAACCCAAAAGCGGGTGATGACCATGGTTACCGATCCCGCCCGCAAATTGCGCAGCGACCCGGGCAACCCGGACGTTTGCAATGTGTACAGCATGCACAAAATGTTCTCCAGCCGCGAAGAGATCGACATGGTCAACGTGGAATGCCGCCGCGCCGGCATCGGCTGTGTGGATTGTAAAAAATTGCTGGCGAAAAACATGAACCATTACTTCGAGCCTCTCCGCGAGAAACGCGCCGAGCTCAGCCAGCATCCAGAGCGGATCTGGGATATCCTTGAGGACGGCGCCGGGCGCGCCCGCGCGATCGCCGCGCAAACCATGCAGGAAGTACGCGCCGCCATCGGCCTGCCCTAAACGGAACGAGGTCAGGTTTGCGCGCCGTCATTCAAAGGGTCAGTCAAGGCCAGGTTCGCGTGGACAACAAGGTCCTTGCCAGCATCGGCATGGGTCTGGTGATCCTGCTGGGCATTGAGAATGAAGACACCCGCGAGAAGGCCGATCAGCTCAGCCGGAAAATCGCCGCCCTGCGTATTTTCAGCGATCCTGAAGGAGAAATGAATCTGACCGCGCGCGACATTCATGGTGGCGCGATCGTGGT
>CALGUJ010000208.1 GCA_937902055.1 uncultured Pelolinea sp. | reverse complement strand
CAGTAGCCGCAAACCGGGCAATTTAGTTCTTCCACCCGGATTTCGACTTTCGGGTTGGCAACAATCGCTGCTGGATTTTTGCTGCCCGAAGCAGGAATCGCGTCTTGAATCATGGCGGGGGCTTCTATGGAGAGAATCATACCGGGAACGGCAAACAGGCAAAGAAAACAGGTCGATAATCGGGTCAATAAGTGCTTGAGTGCAAAATCCGGCCGGAAAAAATATCCCACGGATATATTTTATCTGTTCTGCCTGCTTTCTAAAAATATCAACCGCATGCTGCGTCCCCTAATCTGAAATAACCTTTTTTATGAATTCTATTGCGGCCGGCCTCAGCTCGAATCGCTGGTGATTTTCCCGCTCATGCATGCTGATCGTATTTCGCCGGTTTTACTTTATTAAACTGTCGGCCATAATATTTTATTGATATGCTGTAAATTGCGCGTTAACCGTGCCGAACTTTCCCCGAATGGCTTGTCATATAATAGAAATAAATATCGGAGGGAGCCCGCATGCCCAAACATCTCATTCTGGTGGCCGGAAATATCGGATCCGGCAAAACATCCCTGACTGAAAGGCTTGGCCAGCGCCTGGGTTGGTATACCGCTTATGAATCGGTGCTGGATAATCCCTACCTCCCGAATTTCTACAAAGATATGAAGACCTGGTCATTTCAATTGCAGGTCTTTTTCCTCGGGCATCGCGCCCGCCAGCATATGCAAATGGCTGCCGATCCCCGCTCGGCCATCATCGACCGCAGCATCTACGAGGATGCTTTCATTTTTTGCCGTGCGCTCAACCACCTGGGTAACTTGAACGAACTGGATTACCAAACTTACATGAACGTCTACAACCTGATTGTCGCCAATCTGCCCGTCCCTTCGATGCTGATTTACCTGCGCTGCCCGGTGGAAGTATTGATGAGCCGCATCCACAAACGCGGCCGCGATATGGAATCCGGCATCAGCGCCGATTATCTGGCGCTGTTGGAGTCATATTACGACGATTGGACCCAGAATTTCGATTTGTGCCCGGTGCTGACCATCCGCACGGACGACCTCGATTTTGTCCACAAAGCCAAACACCTGGATATCGTCATCCAGCGTATCAATGAAAAATTGTCCGGAAAAGAAGAAGTGGTTTTCAATTAACCGTAATTGACCGGTTTATCTTAAAGTAAAACGCGAAAACACCTGATCGGTTCGGGTGTTTTTATTTAATCAGACTCGTCGAAATAGGCGAGATAGGTTTTCTCATCACTTTCTGCGGTCTGATAATACTGCCAATAGGGAACCGCCAGCTGATCGACGGTTGAAGTCAACTGTTGCATGCGGGCGCGCGCGTCTGTATTCAGAAATTGGGCTCTGGCCTGCGGATCGTTCGTCACCGCCTCGCTCCATACCGCCCGTCCCGACGCAATACCGGATGCGCCTTGCCGGCAGGCGGTCTCAACCTGTTTGAGATAAGTATCGTAATCCACCGCCGCTGATAACAACACCCATGGCGCACGGCTGGCTTTCGTCATCTCGGCGCATGCCTCCTGCCATGACGGCGATTCCGTTGTTTCCTGGGTGTCTGCCGGGAATTCCACCTTGAGCACATCGCAGCCGATGGCAGTCAATCGCGCTGCTGTCTGCAGGATCACCTCGCTGCGTTCCCTGCCGGTCAATTTCTTCACCTGTGGATCGATGGAATAGACCAGCGGTTCCAGGATGAATGGCAGATCATACCGCGCGCATTCTTCGTCGACGCGCGCAACCAGCGCCTCGACCTCTGCCGCCATTCCGGACATCGGGTGGTAGTAAACCAGCAGTTTGACGGCGTTGGCGCCCATCAGCTTGGCTTTCCGCACACTCCATTCGGGCAGAATGCGGCTCTCGCGCGCGGTAGGCTCGCCCCCATACCCGGTGGCATCCAATGCAACGATCAAACCGCAGGAACGCTCCAGCGCCCGCCGCGCGATAACCTGAAATGCTCCCACCTCCGGGTCCAGCAGCATGGCGCTGGCATGGCGGGATAATGCGCCGGTCACGTCCAGTTTAAAATCGCTCATGTCCTTTCCCTTGACCTGGTCGGGGGCTTCCGGGTTCAGCGCCTTGCGCAAATTGTTGCGGTGATCCAGCGCCAAAATGGAAAATCCACCGTTGGCGGTTGCGCAACGCTGCAAATTGAGGAATTTACCGGGTGTGATCGTTTTCATGCTCTTGACCTTTCAAATGTTTGGCTGCCCGCGATTACGGCGTGTCCATTTGCCGTTTTTCAGGAATTTCTACGCCGGCTGGCAAATCGGCGTATGACTCCTGCAAGCTTGATTATACCGGTCGAAGACATCGGCGATTCTCGCCTCGATCAATCCCTGGAAAGTTTTTTCAATGATCCCTTCCTTGATCTTCAAGTTCTGATCGGGGAAAAATTGACTGATCAGGCTCAATGGAATGTCGGCTTTTGAAAGATTGGATTCCAATATCCGCGCGGCCTCCCTGACCTTTAGCGAGTTGAGGTAATACCGGCTGCGGTCAAGCACTCTTCATCGCCGTTGAATGAACTGGACTCGGGAATCATTCCAATAATATTGCTT
>CALGUJ010000207.1 GCA_937902055.1 uncultured Pelolinea sp. | reverse complement strand
GCAGCGATGCGCGCGGAGCGATTGTTGGCATGACCCGCTTCACGAATAGCGGCCATATTGCCCGCGCCGTGCTGGAGGCAACCGCCTACCAGACACGCGAAGTGTTGGATGCCATGAATAAAGATTCAGGCGTAACGCTCAAAGCGCTCAAAGCGGATGGCGGCATGGTCTTCAATGAATTGTTGATGCAATTCCAAGCCGATATTCTGGGTGTTCCGGTCATCCGCCCGACCGTAGCGGAGACCACCGCATTGGGCGCGGCATATGCGGCTGGTTTGGCGACGGGTTATTGGAACAAAGTTGATGATTTGCGATTAAATTGGGGTAAAGACAAGGAATGGCTCCCCGGCATACTGGCGGATCATCGAGAGAACCTTTTTCGAGGCTGGAAAAAAGCTGTTACAAAGACTTTCAACTGGGTGGATTAAACAATTTCACATAGTAGAGATCTAATTTTTTTTTACGGCGCAGAATATTTCTGCGCCGTAAATTGGGTTGTTTTTTATAGATGGAGTATCTCCCTTAATTTCTTCTCATCAAAATCCACCACGATTTGCCCATCGATGTCAAAAGTCGGGGTGACCTGGGCGCCCCCGCCCCAAAAGCGCACCTGGCGGGAAGCATTCAGATTGAGAGAGATATCCACCTCGGTATAGGCGATGTTGTTCTTCTTCAGCCAATCCCGCGCCAGGCGGCAATCCGGGCACCAGGGCGTGCAATACATCACCACCCCGCCGCTCGGCAGTTCTTCGTCGTCCTTGTAAAGGGCGCTGATTTTTTCCTGCGCGTTGGGGATGATCTTTTTCAATTCATTCAACAACACTTCGTTGTCCGGCTGCTCATCGATATTGTGGATGTCGATGTAGCGAATGATGCCATCCTTGTCGATGATGAAAATGGCGCGTTCGCTATAACCTTCTTTTCGCAGCACACCATACAAATCCGAGATTTGGCCGTGCGGCCAAAAATCGCTTAATAGCGGGTAATTGATCCCGCCCAAACTCTCCGCCCATGCCTTCAAACATGGAATGTGATCGACGCTGATGCCCAGAACCTGGACATTCAATCCCGCGAAAGTATCATGCAATACTTCATACGACGGGATCTGACCGGTTCAAACCGGTGTCCAGGCCAATGGGAAGAACGCCAGCACAACAGTTTTTCCGCGCAGGAGCGATAACGATACATCCTTGCCAAGGTGGCAGGGAAGGGAGAAATCTGGCGCTTGCATGCCTGTTTTCAACTTCATTTTTCCTCCAATCTGTTCCGCAATTGTATGTATTATAATTTTGCTTGTTTGATTCAAGCGCTGATTAATAAATCTCTAACAGCAAAGGAAATGACTATGTATAAAGTCGTACTGATTCGGCATGGCGAGAGTGCCTGGAATAAAGAAAATCTTTTTACGGGTTGGACGGATGTGGACCTTTCAGAGAAAGGTATTTCAGAAGCGCACAATGGCGCCAAACTGTTAAAGGAAGGCGGTTATACCTTCGATATGGCTTTCACGTCGGTGTTGAAACGCGCCATCCGCACCCTGTGGATCGTGCTGGATGACATGGACCTGATGTGGATTCCGGTGATCCGGTCCTGGCGTTTGAATGAACGCATGTACGGCGACTTGCAGGGATTGAACAAAGCCCAAACTGCCGAGAAATTCGGCGAGGAACAGGTGCACGTTTGGCGGCGCAGCTATGACGTTCCGCCGCCGGCGCTTTCGCGCGACGACGACCGTTATCCCGGCAAGGATGCGCGTTACGCCAGCCTGCCGCTGGATGAAGTGCCGCTGACTGAATGCCTCAAGGACACGGTTGACCGCTTCCTGCCGTATTGGGTCGACAGCATTGTCCCCCAGATCAAACTGGGTAAAAAAGTCATCATCGCAGCCCATGGCAACAGCTTGCGCGCCCTGGTGAAATATTTGGATAACGTTTCCGATGACGAGATCACCGGCCTGAATATCCCCACCGGTGTGCCGCTGGTATACGAGTTGGATGCGGATATGCACCCGATCAAGCATTATTACCTGGGCGATCAGGATGCGGTGAATGCCGCCATCAACGCGGTTGCCAACCAGGCAAAAAAGAAATAGTCAATTCCAACGAAAACAGCAGGCGGCCATTGAATCGGGCCGCCTGCTGTTTTGTTTAAAGCGGTATTGCAGTTAAGGACACGATTTTTATTAAAAAACTGTAACACCCTGTTCATTGATACACCAAAACGCAATACTATAATGAAAATTCTGACTTACCCGATTGGCTTTTCAAATGGAGGAAAACTTTTGTTTACGATCGGGGAATAAGGTCGAATGGGAAGAACAGGTACTATTTTTAAGAAAGTAGTCGTTCCAAAACCGATATCCAGTTCAGCCAATTTCAACAGGGGATTATCAATCTATTTATCTAAACCCAATCCATTTGGAGGTAACCATGATTAACATCATCAAGGCAGGAAAATGCCGGCTGGTTGGTATCCTGCTGCCGGCGGTGCTGCTGATCTGCTTAATGATCGCAGCCCCCGTATTCGCCGACAGCGATACGACATCCGATCCGGCGACAGGATCTTCCTCAGAATCCGGCATGGATGCGGAAAACCAATCCGATAGCGAAGTGACAACTATCGATGCGAGCGGCGATGAGGCGGCTGAAAGCGCCACTTCAGAAAGCTCGGGGGAGCAGACAGAAGCCGAAGCCGCGGATGAGGTTATCACCGAGGACCAGGAAGCGGAAGCCTCTACTCCGGATGTCGCGGATGATGCGCAGGATTCCAGCTCTGAAAGCGAGGTTTCAACGGATCCGGTTGAGACTGAAACCGCCGAAGAGACAATCGAAACACCTGAAACATCCGAAACAGCGATTGATGATTTGAGCGCTGTAACCGAGACGATTGCTGAAAATGGCCTCACGGTTGTGGATGAGAGCGGCGAATCGGTGGACATGGCCAGCGAAAGCAGCGCCGTTACCATTTCGGGCGCAGATCCCTGGTGGATTGTGGGTACAACCAAATACGCATTTATTAAGACCAGCAGCAGCTGCCCATCCGGCACAACCGCAGGGTCCACCTGTTTTGAGTCGGATACCCCGATCAGCAGCGCTTTAACATACATGGATTCGAATGACCTGATACCCAGCGATGGTATATTGCACATCGAGGCGGATGCATACACCGAGGATATCACCGTGGATGGCTCGATGGGCTATGGGAACCTGGCCACGCTGAAAGGCATTGTAAGCTCGGGCAGTTCGTCCGATACCACCATCACCGGCACAGTGACGATTACCAATACAACAGCGGGTTTCACCCTGATCGGAATGACCATTGAAGGTCAGTTGGAAATCAGCGGCAACATCGGCACGATCACTTTAACGGACCTCACTGTTGAATCTTCAACGGATACCGGTATCTCCATCACGAACCAAAATGGGGCGGTGGTCGCCGACCAGGTGGCGGCGGATGACAACAGCACCTACGGCATGTATATCGACAACACCGCCGGAACCGGT
>CALGUJ010000206.1 GCA_937902055.1 uncultured Pelolinea sp. | reverse complement strand
CTTCATTGGCATCCAGCAAAGCGGCGATTCCTACCCGTCCGATCAGATCATCAATGGCCTGACGCCCATCCCTTCGCAAATGGCGCTGGGCGCCAGTTGGGATACCTCCCTTTCGGAAAAAGCCGGGACAATCCTGGGCAAGGAATTGGCTACCCTAGGGATCAACCTGCTGCTCGGCCCGTCGCTGGATATTGCCGAAAACGCATTTACCGCGAGCGGCGATGACCTGAGCGTGCGCACTTTCGGCGGGGATACCTTTTGGGTAGGCGAAATGGGGAAGGCTTACATCAAGGGGCTGCATACCGGCAGCAGCAACCGCCTGGCGATCATCGCCCGAAATTTTCCCGGAAGGGGCAGTTCGGACAGGCTGCCGGAACAGGAAGTGGCAACGGTGCGCAAATCGCTGGATCAACTGAAATTGATCGAACTGGCGCCGTTTTTCCAGGTGACCGATATCAAAACCACCGATCCTTCAATTATTGTCGAAGGATTGCTGCTCAATCACATTCGTTATCAGGGATTCCAGGGAAATATCCGCGCAACCACCAAACCGGTCAGTTTCGATCAAACGGCTGTGGACCTGTTGATGAACCTGGCTGAATTTTCCAGTTGGCGTAAGAACAGCGGCATTTTGGTCAGTGAAGATCTGGGTGCGGAGGCGGTTCGAAAATTCTTCAGCACGAGCGGCCAGACTTTCGACGCCCGCCAGGTGGCGCGCAACGCCTTCCTGGCAGGAAATGATTTGCTTTACCTCGATCAGTTTGTATCTTCAGGCGATAAAGACCGTTTCGAGACATATAAAAAAACTATCGATTTATTCAACCAAAAATACCGTGAAGACCAGGCTTTTGCCGCCAGAGTGGACGCTTCGGTGCTGCGCATCCTGACTTTGAAATATGAACTGTACCCCGAATTCGATATTAAAAAAGTCGTCTCGGACGATTTCCGCCTGGTCGATGTCGGCGTACAGAACACATTGGCATTCGATGTTGCCAGCGCCAGCGCCACCTTGATCAGCCCCGGCGTGGATGAATTGAGCAGTACATTGATTGACGCGCCCAATTACGGCGACAAACTGGTCATCTTCACGGACACCGTCAGCACTGCTCAGTGTTCCACCTGCCAAATACAGAATATCGTAGCGGTGGACAGCCTGCAAAAAGCGATCCTGAAACTATATGGGCCTTCCGGCAGCGCGCAAATTTTTGAAAACCAGTTCACTTCATATTCTTTTACGGATTTGCAGGATTTCATCGACAACCCATTCAACCGGGTTGAATTGGAAACCAACCTGTCACGCGCGGATTGGGTGATCTTTCTGGTGCAGGATACCGATTCCAGCCGAGAGGGCGCCGGCGCTTTGGAGAACCTGATCAAAGAAAAAATCGAGACCATCCGCAATAAGAAAGTGATTGTTTTTGCGTTGAATGCCCCCTATTATTTCGATGCCACGGATATTTCGGCATTCACGGCTTATTACGGACTTTACAGCAAACTGCCGGCTTTCATCGAAGTGGCAGCCCGCATCCTGTTCCAAGAGATCAATCCGATCGGCAGTTCACCGGTATCCATACCCGGGGTGGCTTATAACATGATCACTGCCACAACGCCGAAGGAAAGCCAAATCATCGCGCTGCAGGTGGACGAGACGGCCGGGGCAGGCGGGAAACAAGCCACCGCGCAAACCACCGATGAACCGCAGGAAAAAGTTTACAACCTGGGCGACAACCTGCCGGTGAGGACGGGCGTCATCCTCGATCATAACGGGCATCCGGTACCGGATGGGACGGTGGTGCGATTCATCCTAAGCCAGCAGGGCGAGAACGTCACCATTCAGCAAATCGAAACGACGACGGTGGGCGGCATCGCGCGGGCATCCATCAAACTTCAGAGTGAAGGGATGCACGAGATCCGCGCCACCAGCGAACCGGCCATGAATTCCCAGATTTTGGTGCTCAATATTTCCAGCGGACAGGGCGCGCAGATCAGCGCGATCAATCCAACCCCGGTGCCCACGGAAGAGGGCGGTGGAGAAGCTGCCAACGTCCCGGCGGTTATGGAACCCAAACCGGCTGAGCCGATCAAGACCAATAATAAATTGCTAGAATGGCTGCTGACCAGTATGCTGGCCTGGGGAAGCGGGATCGTGTTTTTTTACAATTCGGATACGCTCGGCAAGATACGCAGCCGCGCATTCATCAGCGCGGGAATTGTCGCAGGCGGCCTGTTGACCGCATTTTGGCAGATTCTGGGTTTTGCGGGCCCATCCACGCGCGCAGGTTTCAGCGGTTATGCCAACATACTCGTTATCACGCTGTTGGGGGAGATCATATTTGGATTGGTGCTTTATATTTACGTGCAAAAATTCATGGACAACTAGATAAAGAACGCTCCCATCAGACTGACGAGCATCAGGCCGAGGGAAATATAGAGGAGTATCTTGACTTCGGGAAAAGACAGGATTTGGGTGAGTTTCAACTCAACCGGGGTGGTTTTATCCAGGTATTCAGTGCGGCCGGTGAAATAATCCCTGAGCTGTGCCATGCTGGCGGGGCGTTCGTCCGGATGCAGGTTCATCGCCCACAGAATAGCGCGTTCCATTTGCGCGCTGACGGCGGAGTTGATCTGGCGGGGCGGCACGAGGCTGCCGGGATTGATGAAGCGCTCGCGGGCGTCAGCCGGCGCGGTGTTGGTCAGCAGGTGATAGAGCGTAGCGCCGAAGGAATAAATGTCGCTGCGGATATCCGTGTGGGCGCCATCCCCGCCGTATTGCTCCAGGGGCGTGTAAAGCGCGGTTCCCTGGCCTTGAATGATGGTGATGGTCATTTCGCCGGGCGCCAGCACTTTGACCAGACCGAAATCCACCAGTTTCAGCAAACCGCTGGGAGTCAGCTTCAGGTTGCTGGGCTTGATATCGCGGTGCAGGATGGGCGGGTTCTGGTCGTGCAGGTAGATCAGCGCATCGGCGAGCTGGTTGGCCCACTTCCTCACTTCCGCTTCTTTCAGGTACTTTCCCTGGTGTTTGGCTTTCAGCATCAGCGTGCGCAGATCATCGCCCGGGACGTAGTCCATCACCAGGTAATCGCGATCGCCGATCGAGAAGAAATCGGATACTTTCGGCAGGTTGGGATGGTCCAGGCGCGCCAGAACGGTGGCTTCCTGTTTGAATTGCTCCTGGGCTTCTTTGTTGAGCTGCTTGCCGAGGGTTTTATCATGCTCGACCTCTTTTAAAGCGCA
>CALGUJ010000205.1 GCA_937902055.1 uncultured Pelolinea sp. | reverse complement strand
GGTATAGACTTCCATATCCAGCCCTTTCTTCAATGCTTTAAACCCGGCTTCAGGCAGCCATTTTTGGTAAATATTGGCATAGGTCTTCCCCAACGTTTCGTAAGCGCCGCGATGCTCGAACACCGCTGCCTGCATGGGTTCCAGTTCGAGGGTTGCCAAGCCTGCGGGGATGTCGCGGAATTCCGATACCGGAAAAGCGCACAGGTATGCGAATTCGCCTTCCGGCAGCCCATCGGGAATGAAACACACGCCGTAAGCAGCCTCGTTGATGACGTTCTTGATTTCATGCGAACGTTGGTTGAACTCTGTCCAATTCTCCGCGATCTCGTTGTGTTCGTTCTTTCCTTCATAGCGCAGGCCCACCAGTTTCATATCCGGTAATGATTTTATTGGGATATTCAAAGTTTCCTCCATTTTTTCAGATATAAGCGAATGTTTGCAGGTTGACAGGCTGCGCTCGACGTCCGATCGCGTTCCGCCGGTCTGCAGGCAGGCTCGGCAGGCGGCGATAACGGCAAGTCTGTTTTGTACTGCTGCGGCCTGGCACTGCAAGGTCTGGGCATGCCGTTCCAAGATTGAACAAAAATCACGCTCGCTGAGCTGGGTGTCCAGAAGCGCCGCAATTTGTTTCAAGGGAAGACCTGCATGCTTGTATGCTTGCAGCAAATCCAGCCGGTCGAGTTGTTCGGGCGCGTAGTAACGGTAGCCGTTGAAGCGGTTGACCCAGGCTGGCTGCAGCAGCCCGAGTTTTTCGTAATGACGCAGGGCTTTTACGGACACACCGCCCTCTTTCGCGAAATCGCCGATTTTGATGAGCATCCTGTCAATCCTTTCGTGGATTCTGAAGGCCTTCAGTATGCCCAGTATACACGCTGCCCTTGGGGGAGAGTCAAGCGGGATTAAAAAAATTACTGCGGATTATTCCCGCAGCAATTTTTCGAAGTCGTTCAGGTTCACCCGCGAGGTGAGGTCCAGGCTGATGGGCACAACCGCGACCTTGTGTTCCAGCCGCATGGTGTACATATCATTTTCAGGCGGGATTTCCTCATCCTGGATAGTGTTGGAGCTGATGCGCGCGGTTTGTCCGTCACGCTGGACAAAGGGTTTAAAATAACGGATTTTTGCCTGCTTGGTCACTTTCCATGGCGTATCGAACGTGGCTTCTTCAGGCACCACCACATTTAAAACGTCCACGTCCGCCGGCATTTTCTTTTCGAGCAGGATTTTCGCGAAAACCTTGGTGAAATAAGCGGAAACCGAGAAATCCACTTCCGGAGCAAAACCATCCCATTCCTCGCTGGTCAATTGACGCGAGACCGCCAGCGCGGGAATACCGAAGGAGGCGCCTTCAATGGCCGCCCCGATTGTGCCGGAATAGGTCACATCGGTGCCGAGGTTCTCGCCGAAGTTGATTCCCGAAACCACCAGGTCGGGTTTTTGCGGCACCAGCTCGATCAAGCCATGCACGACCGTCTGCGAAGGCGATCCGCCGATGGCGTACACGTCCCAGTTCTGGCCTCTGATGTTTAGTACTTTCTTGGTGATCGAGCCGTCGGAGCCTCTCTGATGACCGCGCCCTGTGGCGGACATGTGGTCGCGCGGTGCTGCGACAGTCACGTAACCCAGTTCGGAAAGCGCCTCAGCCGCGGCCCATAAACCCGGCGAGTCGATTCCATCGTCGTTGGACAACAATATTTGCTTTTTTAATTTATCCATATTACCCATTGAATTCTAGAAATCGGAACAACCATGAATTGTACCAACAAAATAATTTTCCGAGTGTCCTTACACCGAAAAGGAAGCAGTGAATCAATACGCCAAAATACGACAATTCATAACGACAGCAATTGACAAAAATCAACAAGTAGAGATAAAATGTAGAAAGCAAACAACAATTTCAATTCAGGAAATTAAAATAATGAAAACCGAACGATTTGAAAAATATTATCGCGCTGAGAATCCCCAAAAAGAGCGTCAGCTTGCCTGGCCGCTCTATGGCGCCGGCTTGGAGAACCTGGGTATTGATGGAAAACCGGTTGAACGCGAGATCCCTTTGTATTCGGATGATGAATTATTGATGCGCATCGATGCGGTGAGCCTGTGCTACACCGATGTTAAAGAAATCGATGCGGGTGATGCACATCCGCGGCTGACCGGAAGGAACCTGAAAGTGAACCCGATCGTACCGGGACACGAAATTTCCTTTACTGTGTTGGGGGTTGGAAAAAACCTTATCAATGAATATCGCATTGGCCAACGATTCACGTTGCAGCCGGATGTCTGGGTGGATGGCAAGAGCGTGCCTTTCTGCTTTGGCATGGATGGCGGTTATCGCCAGTATGCCACCATCGGTCGGGAAATTTTACATGGCGATGCCGGAAATTATCTCATCCCGGTTCCCGATGATATGCCGTATGCGTCCAGCGCCATCACCGAACCGTGGGCTTGCGTTGAGGCTGCCTATCGAATGCCTTACCGCGACACCTTCAAAAAGGATGGCTTGATTCTTTTCTGGGGCGGGGAGCACGCACGCTCTGGGTATATGATCGATCAGAAATGGTTTTCAGCCAACGCGCCGAAGCAGGTTGTGATTACGGATATCCCTGAGGATCTTAAAAACGATTTAATCGCGCTTTGCGCCAAAGCGAAAATTCCCTGTGAGATCGTAAACCAGGAATCATTGATGAACTCCGGTCGTGTGTTTGACGATATTGTTTTACTGGACGTCAATTCGCAAGTTTTTAATCCAGCTTCCAGGATGTTGGCAAACTCTGGTGTGCTGGCTTTGATGTCTGAAAAGCCATTGAACGGCACGGTTGAGATCGATCTGGGTCGGCTTCATTACGACTCGATCTATTTTGTCGGCTCCGAGACAACCAAAATTGAATCGGCTTACCGGCAAACCGAACCGCGCGTTTCACTGAAACCGGGTGGGATCACCTGGATTTTGGGAGCGGGAGGCCCAATGGGTCGCCTGCATTTACAGCGGGCAATTGAAAGTAAGGATGGCCCTTCGCTGATCGTTGCCAGCGAGGTAACCGAATCCCGTTACGATGCATTGATCGATTTTTTTGCCCCATTCGCCGGAAAGAACAAGAAGGAATTGGTCATTGTAAATTCCGTCGCGGATCCGCAAGGTTATCAGGCGGTCATGGATCGCGTCCGCAAGATGGGCGGATTCGATGACATCCAGGTGATGGTGGCAATTCCGAAAATTATTGTTGAATCTACCATGCACGCGGGCAAGGGAGCTGTGATTGACCTTTTCGCTGGATTGAAACGCGGGGAGCTGGGCTCGGTCGACGCCTGGCTGATCTGCGGGCCAAAACAAATCCGCATGGTTGGCCATAGCGGTTCAGGCCTGGATGACCAGAAAGCGGTGGTTGACCGGGTGGTTTCCGGGCAACTTAAACCTGAACTATCGGTGGCGGCTGTGGGTGGACTGAATCAAATTTCCGACGGTATTAAAGCCATGAAGAATTGGGTGTTCCCCGGCAAGATCGTGATCTTCCCGCACGTGACTGATTTCCCTTTGACGGCAGTCAGTGATTTGGATAAAAGAATTCCCGAAATTGCCGAATTCCTGGGTGAAGGAAAGACCTGGACGGCGGAAGCGGAAAAAATCTTCCTTGATCGGGTTTTGGATCATGACTAAAAAAATTGTCATCTGGGGCGCCGGAAAAATCGGACGTGGTTTTATTGCCGATCTATTCAATCACGAAGGCTTTGATATTTGCCTGGTGGATGAATCGGCGGATCTGATTCGTCAGTTAAATGAACAGAAATCCTATACCGTCGTTCATGCCAGCAGCAAAAACATCGAGCAGGTTAAGATCAGCGGTTACAGAGCGATCACCACGCAAGACCAGGAAGAACTGCAAAGAGAATTCGACAGTACTAGCCTGATAGCCCTGGCGGTTTTTCCCAAGAATTTTGAAACAGTCGCGGCTCAGGTTCGAAAACTTGTTATTAAAAGAAAAGCCAATGGCTTTGACACTGCGATCAATCTTATTTTGTGCACCAACCTGATTCATGCCGGCCCAAAATTCAGGGAATTCCTTTATCAGGATTTGGCGCCGGATCAGGTGGATTTTTTCAATGACCGCGTCGGCATTGTGGAGGCTTTAGTGATCCGCATTGCCCCGGTCCCGCCCCAGGAAGCGCTTGAAAAAGACCCGCTTGTGGTTTGGACAAATGGCTACGCTGAATTGCCCGTCGACAAGCAAGGATTCAAAGGTCCCTTACCGGCATGCCAATCGCTGCGCCTGGTTGAGGATATGCGGGCTGAAGAAATCCGCAAGATCTACACCTATAATATGTGTCATGCGGTTCTCTCCTATCAAGGTAAATTCTTTGATTATCCCCTTCTGGTGGATTGTTTGGAAGACAAAGTGATCAGAGTCGAAGCTGAAAGCGCCTTGGGCGAAGTCAGCGCTGCTTTGCAGAAAGAATTCGGTTTTACCGAAGCGGATATGCACAGATGGATCTCGAACGTGTTGGAGCATACCAACAATCCGACGGTCGGTGATACGGTGGCAAGGTCCGCGGCTGACCCCAAGCGCAAATTGGCCAGAGATGACCGCCTGATCGGCCCCACCTTGCTTTGCCTCAAGAACGGCATCGATCCCAAACACCTGATCAGGGGTATCGCCGCCGCTTTCCATTATTATGATGTGGACGATCCTTCTTCAATTGAAATTCAACAAACCATTAAAGAGATTGGCATCGCGGCTGCGGTCGAACGCTATTGCGGATTGGGCGCGGGAAACGAGAGTTTGCTGCAACGCATTGTGGAAGCTTTTCGCCGTCTGCCTCTGGAAAATGCCTGGCGCAAGAAATCCTGGCAAGCCTATCAACTCGGCATGGAGTATGAGGAAAAATACCACGGCTGCGGTCAAAGCGTGGTTGCGGCGGTAACCGAAACGCTGGGAGTTTTCAATGAAGAAGTATTTAAAACAGCAACCGGACTTAGCGGCGGCATCGGCCAGGTGAATGATTCGACTTGTTCGGCATTCATCGGCGGTGTATTGTCCATTGGGTTGATTTTCTCCAGAGAGCGCCAAAATTTTGACGGTGACCGGGAAAGCAAATACAAAAATTTTGAACTGGTACAGAAATACCGCAGCAGATTCATTGAAGAACTCGGTTCCAATTATTGCGCCAACATTCACACAGCAAAATATGGACGGCCGTACGACCTCACGAATAAGGCCGAACAAAAGGAATTCGACGCGGCCGGAGCTCACGTGCGCGGAGGCGGCTGCACCGATGTCACCGGTAAAGCTTCCATGTTGGCTATAGAGGTTTTGTCAGAATCGCTTATAGAAAGAGAATTATCGAGAGAAACCAGCGATGCAAAATAACTACCTGAAAATCAGTGAAGTCATCGAACCAGCTACAGTTGCGTTAAATATGGATGACATCAAATCAAAAGAAGAAGTCATCGATTTTCTGGCTGATTTGCTTGGCAAGGCCGGCCATCTCTCGAATAAAGCCGAGTATATTCAATCGGTTTATGAAAGAGAAAAACTGGGCCCCACGTATATGGGCAATTTCATCGCCATTCCGCATGGAAAAAGCGACGCGGTGATTGAAGCCGGAGTGGCTTTCGGCCGATGCAAGCAAGGTTTCCAGTATGAAACCGATCTGGGCGGAGGAGAAGTGAAACTGGTTTTCCTCCTGGCAATCCCCAATCGCATGTCCGCTGATGCGTATATGGCGGTTTTGGCGCGCCTGGCGCGTTTGCTGGTTCATAGTGAATTTTGCGACGATTTGTATGCTGCAAATTGCTACCAGGATATTTATAATGCGATCCTTAATGGCGAGAAGCATTTGGAAGATCTTGCCCATTCTAAATCATAAGAGGTGGAAGATGAAAATTGTTGCGATTACTGCATGTGCCGGAGGAATTGCCCATACCTACATGGCGGCTGAAGCGGTGAAGAAAGCCGCCAGATTGGCGGGCGATGAGATCAAGATCGAGATTCAGGGCGCGATGGGCGTGGAAAACCAGTTATCCCAAAATGACATTGAAGAAGCTGAATTGATCATCTTTGCAGTGAACATTGGGGTTAGGGATCTGGACCGCTTTGAGTCGAAAAACCCCATTGTGATCGATCCGGGTGAGTTTGTCGGAAATGCTCAAAAAGCCCTGGAAAAAGCCAAAAAAATTGCCGCATCACAGAAATAGACGGAGAAACAACACAAGAAAGGAGGAAATACTGGATTCGATCAATTTATCCGAAAGTTAGCTAAATTCAATCTTAATAAGGAGTTAAAAATGAAAGGACGAGATTTACAAAGGCATTTGTTGACAGGCGTTTCCTACTTTATTCCCTTCGTAGTAGCGGGCGGAATATTGATTGCCTTGGGTTTCCTGTTCGGCGGCATCTATGTTTTCAATGACAGCAACCTGGCAGCCCAAATTTTCTGGATTGGCAAGGACGCCTTTGGCGTGATGGTTGGAGTGCTTTCTGCGTATATTGCTTTTTCCATCGCAGATCGCCCGGCTATCGCGGTTGGTTTTATCGGCGGTATGGTTGCGAATCGGATTGGGGCTGGTTTCATCGGTGGTTTGTTGTCCGGTTTCCTGGCTGGTTACGTTGTACTTTATTTGAAAAAAATCAACTTGCCCGCAGCAATCCGTTCATTGATGCCGGTACTGTTCATCCCCGTGATCGGAACCCTGATTGTCGGTTTGGCCACCTTCTACCTGATTGGCCCGCCAGCCACATGGTTGAATACCACTTTCGCCAATATGCTCAATAACATGAGCGTTTCCGGAACCGTGATCATTTCATTGATTTTGGGCGCGATGATGGCATTCGATATGGGCGGCCCGGTAAATAAAGCTGCTTACGCTTTCGCGTTGGCCGCTTCACAGAACAATAACTGGGTTCCCATGGCGGCAGTCATGGTCGGCGGTATGGTTCCGCCTTTGGCGATTGCTTTCGCCATGCTGGCTGCCAAGAATAAGTTCACCGAAGACGAACAAGGTGGACTGACCGGCTGTTTCATCGGCGCCGCTTGCTTTATCACCGAGTTTGCGATTCCCTACGCGGCTGCGGACCCTCTGCGCGTAATCCCATCCATCATGGTTGGTTCGGCTGTGGGCGCGTTGGTGAGCTACATGGCGGGTGTTTCGTTGATGGCTCCCCATGGTGGTTTGTTCATCTTTGCTCTTGCCAACAAACCTTTGATGTGGATTGTCAGCATTATCATCGGTGCGATAGCCGGAGCGGCCATGCTGCTGGTTTTGAAACCGGTTTTGAAAGCGGATCAGCAGAAAAAGAAATCGGAATCCAAAGTGGGTTTGGATCTCTAATCTCGAAGGGCGTATCGATGCAGCTGGATTTATGTCCAGCTGCATCAACACAAAAAAATTATAGCTGAAAAGCAGTAAGGTTGATGGGCGAATGTGATTTATTCAAAATTCGCTCATCAACAAAAAAAATCGTTGTTAATTGTAAAATACTATTGAGGTTTAGGAAAAGATGGACCACAAAGATAAGGTCTTTAGAGAAGAGAGGCTTCAACTGATTCTCGAGAAACTGATACACGAGAAAAAAGTGGTGGTATCAGATCTCGTGAAGTATTTCAATGTGAGTCCATCCCTGATCCGCATGGACCTGGCAGAATTGGAAAAAAGGGATTTGATCCTGCGAACGCATGGGGGCGCCATTCTTCCAGATAATCCTTCAGAGGATCTCATCGTTGAGAAAAAATTTCTTGAACTGCGGGAAGAAACCAACGCAGAGGCAAAAGCCAAAATCGGGCTGGCCACCATTAACCTGATCAATGATGGGGACGCCGTGATCATCGATGGGGGCAGCACTGCCTATGCTGTCGCCAAGAATTTAAAATCCAAGCGCGGGCTGACGATCATCACCACGTCCATCCATTTACTGCCGATATTACTCGATATCCCTGATGCGAAGATCTACCTGACCGGTGGTTTGATCCATCGTGAAATGGAAGATCTGATTGGAGATATCTCTTTTGATTCAATTGGTCGTTTTGCCCCGGATATCGCGATTATGGGCATTGATGGCGTTTCCATCAGTAAGGGCTTTACCACCACCGAGCCGACGATTGCACCCCTGAAACGCAAAATGATCGCAGTCAGTAAAAAAACGGTCGTGGTCAGCGATTCTACCAAATTCGGAAAAGTATGCTTGCTCCATATTGCCGATATCAATGAAGTCGATGCAATCGTCACTGACAAGAACTGTTCAAGCGAATTTGTAAACGAGATCGAAAAAACAGGTACAACAGTGATATTGGCATAAATTTCCGATTCAAAACCGCTTTTGCATTTCATCTCTAAACAATCCATCCTATCTTCAATGCTCCATTCAACAATTGCATGGAAGCTTATTAATGCATTCAATTCTGAAAGGATATTACCGATGATTAATGAGAAGAATAACAATCCCCCCAAAACGGATGAAAAAAGGACTGCGCATCCCTACTGGGTTTGGGAATCCATCCAGATGATCCCCCAGGTTCTCCAACAATGCCTTGATGAAAAGGTCACCAGGCAAGCTGATTTAATTGCAGATGAAATCCGAAAAAGAAAAATCGAAAAGTTCGTATTGTTAGGCACAGGTTCCTCTTACTTTGCAACGATTGCGGAAAAATACTTTTTTGATGCGATGACTTCGTTTTGGTCTTTTCCGTACGTATCCAGCGTTTTTAAAAGTTACCCGCCGAAATTCCTGGATGATAAAACAGCCGTGTTTTTTCATTCACATTCCGGTAAAACCGAAGGGGATGACGCGGTGGTTAAATTTGCGCAAAGCAAGGGCGCTTTCACAGTTGGCGTAACGGATATCGAGAATTCACCGCTGGCTTTGGTTGTGGATCAGGTTTTTATCGGTCCCGGCGGCCCCAAGCATGAGATGCCCGCTTCGCGAACCTATGCCAGCGCTTTATTTCGCATGATGCTGCTGGGATTGAAGTTTTCAACCATTGCAGAAAATGCGGCAGCCTGGCAAGACCTGGATAACGGCATGAAGAGAATGCCCGCGCAGATAGGCGAGTTCATGCGGAAGTATGAATCCGTTGCAGGTGAGAACGTAAATCGTCTGAAAGCCGCGACATCCTTTTTCTGTATTGGCAGCGGCCCCAATGCCTCCACGGCGGATGAATGCGCGTTGGCTCTCAGCCAATGCGCCGGCGTGCCCAGCCAAAGCTTTGAAGCCGATAATTTTGTACACGGTCCTATGCAAACTTTAAAGAAATCGATGGGCCTGGTCGGGATTGCCGCGCCTGGCCCCTTGCAGGATCGTATTTTGAAAATAACCAGGGCAGCCCAAGTCATTGGCGCAAAAGTTGCTTTGGTTTTGCCGGAAGGAACGGATTGCGGTTTTGAACCTGACGTACGCATTGAAATCCCTGCGGATGTTCCAGAGTTGCTTTCCCCCATTTTCTATATGGTTCCCCTTTGGCAGACGGCTTATCATTTTGGTTTATTGGGAAACGGCTTGCACCCTGACCGGTTGTCGATGGACAAGCCGGAGTTTATCGCCGCCTTTTCCAACTTAATGTACAAGGATAAATGGGTGACAAACAAGTAATTTGCCGCTCAATAAACAGGAACAAAAAAAAGAGTGATGAAAATCACTCTTTTTGTGTGCCCCCGGCAGAACTCGAATCTGCAGCCTTTTGCTCCGCAAGCAAACGCTCTATCCAATTGAGCTACGAGGGCGTGGAATAAATAATATACCGCAGCGCGGGAGAACCGTCAAGGCAACTGCGGTTTTGTTTGAGACCTTAGAATTTTTCCGGGAATGTGAATGCCTGCATCGACTTATAAAAAGGCTGCAGATGATCGTACATGTGCCGGTAAACTTCGTTGTACAGCTGATTATAGATTTGGCTGGCCTGGCGATTGGGCATGAAGGTTTCGCCCAGGCGGGTCATTTCTTTGATGGCTGCGGCATAATCCGCATGCAAGCCGATTCCCACCGCCGCGTTGATCGCGGCGCCCAATCCTGAAGCTTCATAAAGATGCGGACGGGAGACCGGCAGATTAAAAATATCGGCGGTCAACTGCATGGCGGCGTTGCTTTGGCTGCCGCCGCCCGCCACGCGGATTTGGTCGATGGTCACGTTGGAGCGCTTCTCGGTGCGTTCCTTGCCATCGCGCAGGGCGTACGCCAACCCCTCCAGGATGGCGCGGTAGACGTGCGCGCGGGTATGCACGTCGTTGAACCCG
>CALGUJ010000204.1 GCA_937902055.1 uncultured Pelolinea sp. | reverse complement strand
CAAAGCCGGCCTGGACTTGGCCATTCTCAACCCCGCCCAGATCGAACCCTATACCGAAATCGACCAACGCGAACGGAAACTGGCGGAAGACTTGCTGTTCAACCGCAGCCCGCAAGCCCTGGCGGAATTCGCCGCTGCTTTCGACCAGGCTGCCACCACTGACCAACCATTCGCGCTGGCCGCCCAATGGGAAGCGCTTGTCCCGGCCGAACGCATCCGCCGCCGCATCCTGGCGCGTAAAAAAGAAGGCCTGACCGCCGACCTGGACGCATACGTGCAAGCCAGCCCGCTCAGCCGCCACGAAAGCGCGCTGGAAATCATCAATACCATCCTGCTGCCAGCCATGCAGGAGATCGGCGAGCAGTTCGGCAAGGGCGAATTGATCCTGCCCTTCGTGCTGCAATCCGCTGAGATCATGCGCGCCGCCAGCGATCATCTCGAAAAATATCTGGAAAAGAGCCAATCTGCAGCCAAAGGACGCCTGGTGCTGGCCACCGTGTACGGCGACGTGCACGACATCGGCAAGAACCTGGTCAAAACCATCCTGTCCAATAACGGCTACGAGGTGATCGACCTGGGTAAACAGGTGCCGGTGGAGACCATCGTCGAGCAGGCCGTAACCCAAAAAGCCGACGCGATCGGCCTAAGCGCGCTGCTGGTGAGCACCAGCCAGCAAATGCCGCTGGTGGTAGCCGAATTGTATAAAAGAAACCTCGCGCTGCCCGTGCTGGTTGGAGGCGCGGCGGTCAACCCGGAGTTCGCCCGGCGCATCCTGATTCATCCGGATGGCGGGGCTTACGCCGGGGGCGTGTTCTATTGCCGCGACGCATTCGACGCGCTCAAGGTGCTGGACGGACGGAACGCTGCGCCGGCCGATGCTCCCCAGGCGGCGCCTGGCGCGGCCGCGGGCAGCCCAACGCGCGGCAACGGGAAATCCGTCCACCGGGCGCGCATCGAACCCGCGCCCGTTCCGCAAGCGCCTTTCAGCGGCGCGCGCGTGCTGCGCGCGTTACCCATGGACGAATTGCTCGCTTCAATGAACCGCAGCGCGCTCTTCCGCATCTCGTGGGGCGTGCGCAATGCCAGGGGTGAAAAATGGGAAAAATACCAGCGCGAGTTCACCCAAAGGCTGGAAAGCATGTGGGCGGAATCGCAGCACAGCGGCTGGCTGCAAGCCTCGGCCGTTTACGGGTATTTCCCCTGCCAGGCGCAGGGCAATGACCTGCTGGTCTACCGCAGCCTGCCGGCTGGGAATGAAGAAACCCTGTGCTTTCCCCTGCCGCGCCAGGCTGAAGCGCCGGGCTTGTGCCTGAGCGATTATTTCGCGGATGCATCCTCGGGCAGGCGCGACCTGGCCGCCTTCCAGTTCGTCACGCTGGGCCAGGCAGCCGCTGACCACGTCCACAAGCTACACGCGGCGGATGACATCACCGGTGCGTTCTTCGCGCACGGGCTGGCGGTGCAACTCACCGAAACCGCCGCCGTGTATATGCACCGCCGCATCCGCAGCGAGCTTGGCCTGAAAGCCAACCAGGGCAAACGCTATTCCTGGGGTTACCCGGCCATTCCCGACCTCGCGCAGCACGAACTGCTTTTCAGGCTGCTACCGGCCGGGGAGGAACTGGGCATCCGCCTGACGTCCGCCTTTCAATTCGTGCCGGAATACAGCACCGGCGCGTTGATCGTGCACCATCCGCAGGCAGTCTATTTTCAAATGCAACCATAGCGAGGTTTCGATGACAAAAATAAAATTCTCCGACCTGATCTCCAGCGGCAAACCGGTTCTTTCCGACGGCGCCATGGGCACGCTGCTGCACGAGCGCGGCATCGGCTTTAACAAGTGCTTCGACGAGCTCAACCTGACCAACCCCAGCCTGGTGGCGGAGATCCATCATGCCTACATCGAAGCCGGATCGCAGATCATCCTGACCAATACCTTCGGCGCCAACCGCTTCAAGCTGGAGCGCCACGGTATGGCCTCTGAATTAAAGGGAATCAACACCGCCGCGGTCGAATTGGCGCGTCGGGTGGTGCTGGCCAGCTTCAAAGACGTGTTGATCGGCGGAGACGTCGGTCCGTTGGGCATCCGTTTGGCGCCCTTTGGGCGCGTGCAGCCCGAAGACGCCCGGCGCATTTTCCGCCAGCAGATCGAAACGCTGCTGGAAGCCGGAGCGGACCTGCTGGTGATCGAAACCATGAGCGATCTGTACGAAATCCGCGAAGCCATCTTTGCCGCGCGCGATCTCTCTGCCGACATACCCGTGGTCGCCTCGATGACCTTCACGCGCGATGACCGCACCCTGCTGGGCGATAGCCCACGCAAGGTGGTGCGCGCGCTGCGCGATTACGGCGCGGATGTGTTCGGCATCAATTGCTCGGGCGGGCCCAACCAACTGCTGCGCATTTTAAAAGAAATGCGTTCCGCCATGCCGGACGGAAAATTCTGGATAAAACCCAATGCCGGCTGGCCGGAACAAATGGGCGGTCGTATTTTCTATCCCGCCTCGGCGGACTATTTCGGCGATTACGCCCTGTCATTCTGGCGCACGGGC
>CALGUJ010000203.1 GCA_937902055.1 uncultured Pelolinea sp. | reverse complement strand
TTAAGCACTTCTATAATAACTGGGCTTTCCTCGATAGCTCAATCGGCAGAGCGGGCGGCTGTTAACCGCTAGGTTCCAGGTTCGAGTCCTGGTCGAGGAGCTATTTATTTAAACTCAAGAAGAAAAATAAAAGAAAATCCCCCTGTTTTTGTGCAAATCAACTGATATATAAACCGCCGTTGATGGGCAAGTTGACGCCCGTGATATAGGCGGCTTCTTCGGAGGCGAGAAAAGCCACGGCATTGGCCACATCCGCACCATTTCCCAACCTGCCGACTGGAACCTTTTCGGCATATTCATCGCGCTTGCCATCCAACGCTCCGCCCCAGCCTTCGGTATCGATCCAGCCGGGCGAGACGGCGTTGACGGTGATGCCGTAGCGGGCATATTCGCGGGCAAGCGATTTGGTCAAACCCAGCACACCGGCTTTCGATGCAGCGTAATGGGTATGGCCGCCGGTTGAGCCCTGTTGGGCGGCCAGCGAGGCGATGCTGACCACGCGGCCCCAACCTTTGGCTTTCATCACCGGCAGCACCGCCGAACAGCAGTAGAAAGCGCCGTCCAGGTTGACGTGCAATACCGTTTGCCAATCGGTCGGGGTCATCTGCTCGAAAGGTTTGGTGGGCCGGATGCCGGCGTTGTTCACCAGGATATCGATGCGACCGTAGTCGCCGGTAATGGCTTGAACCCCGGCTGCCACATCGTCAGCGTCTGCCACGTTCATGCGGTGAAAGGCCACCTGCAAACCTTGGCCGCGCAAGCGGGCGGCGGTGGCTTCGCCGTTTTCCGAGATATCGGTAATCACTGCCAGGCAGCCCCCGGCGGCCAATTTTACGGCGATAGCTTCGCCGATCCCGCGCGCGGCGCCCGTGACCAGGGCAACTTTCTTGTTAATCTCCATTTTTTCACCTTCCTAAAACAACGCCACGTTCTTGATGCCCGCGTGATCGCGGGTCATGGCCAACAGGCTGCCGACTTCGTCCAGGTTGCCGGTGGCGCTGATCAGGTGATCGACGCCGATTTTTCCCAGGCTCAACAACCGGATGGCCCACTCGTACGTGGCGCTGGTGTAGCTGACCGAACCGGTGATCACGGTTTGGTTGTAGTGCAGCTGGTTGAGATTGAAAGCCACCGCGGTATCGCTTCCTGCGGAAGCCAGCATCACGATCTTTCCGCCTTTGCGCATCATGCGTATGCCGGATTCGGACAGTTCCTGGATGCCGATCGCGCAGATCAGGCTGTCGGCGCCCTGTCCATGCGTGAATTCCCGAACGGCCTTTTCAACGTCGGTCTTCTGCGGATTGACAGCTTCGTCTGCGCCTAAAATTTTCGCCAGTTCCAGGCGGTCATCGAGCATGTCCGAGATCAGCACGCTGTATCCCAGCGCTTTATAAATTTGCATGCAAACCAGGCCCATGAATCCGCCGCCCAGCACCACGGCGTAGCCGGGAGGTGTGCACAACGAACGCAGCACCCCGTTGGCGCAGGCAGCCACCGGTTCGATGATGGCCGCGTCGCGGAATGAGAGGGTATCGGGCAGCTTGAAAATGTTGGCTGCCGGCGCGGCGACGGATTCGCAGAAGGCGCCGTTCATCGAGAAACCGATCACTTCGTAATGGTCGCACATGCCCATGCCTTCCAGGGCGGTGCGGCCGCTCATACAGTTCGGGCAGCCCCCGCAGGTGATCACCGGAGCGATCGCCACGCGGTCTCCCTCTTTTAATTGCGCGCTGGTGTTTTCGCCCAGAGCGCGCACGATGCCCGCGGGTTCATGTCCCAGGATGAATGGGAGAAAGGGCGATTTGCTCTTGCCGGTGAATTTCTTCACGTCCGTGGCGCACACGCCGCAGGATTTCAGCTCCACCAGAATCTCGCCCGCTTTTAAAACAGGATCGGGAACTTCCGCAATCCTGATCACTTCAGGTTCATATAACAATGCCGCTTTCATAATTCTCCAATCCAAATAATACTTATAATTAGAAAAGGAGGGCTGTTAGAGCAATCGCCTCTAACAGCCCCTCCACCCATTACCTGATCAGGTCAACCTTTCGCAGGTAATTCTAGAAAATCCCACCCGTGAACAATGAAGCAAATTTGGTCGTTACCCATGCCCAGGGGTAGATGGTCAGCATGGAAACCTGGGAGACGCCTTCCGGTATGGTTGAACCGGCGGCGACGGACAAACGAGTCATCAGGGGAGCGATGGAAGTTGCCATCCACAGGCTGACCGCAATGGCGACGGTGCCGAAGAGCACACCTTTGAGAATATTGTTCTTGAACATCGCCATCGGCATGGCCACCCAGAAGCCCAGGAAAGCCAGGTCCGCCAACGGCAAGAGTTTGTTGCCGGGCAGAACGGCAGCCAGGAGCAGGGTGATGGGGATCAGCAGTACCGCCACCACGATCGCTGAAGGCTGCGCCACGCCAACCGCGCAATCCAGGCCGATGTAAAATTCGCGGCCGGGGAATTTCTGCGACAGGTACTTGCGGGCGGCTTCGGAGATGGGGAACAAGCCGGACATCAGGTTCTTGATCATCTCAGGCATCAACAACATGATGGCAGCCACGATCACGCCCGTCTGTAGCGCCTTGATGACGTCATAACCGGCGACCAGGGAAAGGGCGATACCGATGACCAGGCCGAACACGGTCGAGTTGCCCAGCGGGCCGATCTTTTTCTGCAGGGATTCGATATCCACGTTCCAGTCCTTGATACCGGGAATGCGATCGAAAAGCCACATGAACGGCCAGGCGATCAGGCCGAAGAAGGACGAGAAAGGATGCGGGAAGGAAATGCCCGGCATGTTGTAGTACTTCTCGATGTATTTGGCCTGCAGGTCACCCAACACCAGCGAAACCACACCGGTGAAAACGAAGGCCAGGAAACCGAAGAACGCATTGTTGGTCAATCCCTGCACGCACGCCCACGAGAACATCCAGGGCCAGAAGTTCCAGACGTCGATATCGACGGTCTTGGTCAGTTTGAGCAGCAGCATGACGATGTTGACCAGGATGCCCAGCGGGATCATGAACGCTGCTGCGGGCAGCGCGAAGGCGATCGGGAAGTGCAGGCTGACACCCACATCCGGGATCGAAAGCGCCAAACCGGTCTTTTCCACGATTGCGGAAGCCAGTGGGCCGATGTTGGACGCGACCACGCCGATCATAACGTTCAAGCCGAAAAAGCCAATGCCGACTTTCAAACCGTTCACGAAAGCCTGGCCGGGTTTTAACTTAAAGGCAATCCCGATAAAGAAAAGCGCGATGGGTAAAATAACCGTTGCGCCCAGGGAATTGATCCATCCAAAAAACACGCTAATTGCATTTGTTATTGCACTCATTTACTACCTCCATTTTGGAATTAATGATTCTGTTGAAAAAAAAGATTCTTATTTCCTGTTTGCCACCTCCTGTAATTTTCCGATGATCTTTGCCAAAGTTTCTTCGAAGCCGATCCCGGTGATGATCGACGAACTGGCCACTACCGGAACGCTATAGATGTCACTGAGCTCGGAAGCCGAAACGATCAGGTCATAGTTATCCACGACCATTGCCAGATCCATCACTTTGACTTCTGTGATATCCGCCTCAATACCCCGTTCCTGAAGAGCGTCTTTCAGACGGGCGGCAATCCAACCGGAGGTGGCATAACCGGATCCGCAAACCGAAGCTATTTTGAAAATTCTATTTTCCATATGTATCTCCTAAGACTGGAATATTTTGTCGTACGCGGCCTGGGGCTGCACGTTTTCGTGCACGACCAGGTTGATGGCTTCCAGCATTTTCACCGGCTGCTTGCTCTGCCATACGTTTCGGCCGACCGCGATCCCCATGGCGCCGCCGTCCAACGCACCCTTGACCATGTTCAGAAAATCGATCGGTTCATCGGCTTTCGGGCCGCCGGACATCACGATCGGCGCCGGGCAGGATTCGGTGACCTGTTTGAAGGTCTGCGGGTCGCCGGTGTAGTAGGTCTTGACGATGTCGGCTCCCAGTTCGGCGCCGATGCGGGCGGCGTGTTTCAGGTGCTCGGGATCAAGCATGTTATCCGACCCGTAGGGATACATCATGGCCATCAGAGGCATGCCGAGTTTCTCGCATTCCAGAGCGACTTTGGAGAGATTTTGTATCATCTCGTAATCGTAAGGCGCACCGACGAAAATGCGCATCGAAACACCGCAAGCTCCAATGAGCAGGGCGTGTTCCACGCTGTCTACCAGGTAAACCCGGCTGGGATCAGCGCTCTGGGTTGTGGCTGTGGAGATGGAAAGAAGGAACGGCGTCCGGCTGGCTGCAAGCACTGGCATGGCTTTTTTGATATTTCCGAAGTGCGTGAAAATCGTGTCCGGTTTGCCCTCGCAAACCGCGGCGATCGTGGCGACCGGGTCGATCAATCCTTCGCACGGGCCTATGGCAGGGCTGTGGTCCATGGCCACGCAGACTTGCCTGTTGCTTTTTTGGTTGATGATTTGCGCTAAACGAAAATCCTTGCCTAATTGTGACATCTCTATCCTCTGCTTTCATGGTTATTTTTTAAAAAGGGTTCAATGATGCGGTAGGCCCCTTCGGCGTCGGCTGCCTGGGTGATGCTGCGCACGATTTCCTGATTCCCTAACACGTTGGAAATCCAGCGCAATACCGCGATCTGGTCGCCCTTGATAAACGACATCAGGAACACGAGCGAGGCGGATAATTCCAGCTTGGGATTATCCATCGCGTTGAAGATGACCGGCTTATCGAGCACAGCCAATGCGATCCCTGTGTGGTTGACCCCGATGGGATCCGCGTGCGGTACTGCGGAAGCCGCCGGCAGGGTTGGCAGCCCGGTCGGGTGAAGCGCTTCCCGGCGAATGACCTGTTCAAAATATTCGCCGGTCACGTAATTCTGGTCCGCCATCTTTGAGCACAAGAAATGGATCACTCCTTCCCGGTTATGTTCCTTAAGTTCGGGGTGAATAAAAATCATCTCGCTGGTGAATATCGGTAAGCTCATTTGCAGAATCCTTGGAAATATGATCTACGCCAGTGTAGCATTTAATAAATCAGGCTTCTATTTCACAATTCCCTGATTAGATGTTTTAATAATGGAACTCGGTAAATGGCAAAAAACCTTAAAATGTTATTAAGAAGCTTCCCTTCCGGAGCAAGATGTTTGAAAAATTGATATCCTGCCTGTCTTCCAACAGCAAAAAAGTCCTGGCGGCTTTGCTCAACCAGGCGGATTCGATCAGCGCCCAGCACCTGGCGGATTCCCTTAACCTGTCAATTTCACAGGTGCGTTATTCCATTAAAAAGATCCAGGCTTGCCTGGCCTTCAGCGGGATTGAGATCCTGCAAAAACCCAACGAGGGAATTTTCATCAACCTGGATACCCAGAAAAAACATCAGATCCTTGATCTGATCCAGGGCGATCAGGAAGATTTCGGCATCCTGAACCAGAAGGAACGGGTTCAACTGTTGATACAAATTATCCTGACTTCCGGCGCCGACCTGACGCCTGCGGAAATCCGCGAAGCAACGGAAATCTCCTATACCAGTTTTTACCGGGATATCGACAAGGTGCGCGCCTGGCTGGAATCTTTTTCCCTGGAACTGGTTGCGAAGCGCAATGCGCCGTTTCATCTGGTCGGCGAGGAATTGAAGATCCGCGAAGCGATCCAGGAGATCCTGTTCCAAAACCTCGGTCAGGATTTCCTCGTCCAGGCATGCATCCTTCCGGTCGAAGATGTGGAACTGGGCGCAATCGAGCGGAGCCTGTTCTTTCATAAAGCCCAGCGTATGCTGAAAGAGATGGAATTACCGGTCTGCGAACGGCAAATCAGGGAACTCGAAAAAAAATACCGCCGGAACTTGTTCGACCGCACGCACATCGAATTGACGCTCTATTTGGGAATCATGAAGAACCGCATCTGCGCCTCGAAGATCATCGCGAATACTCCCGTGAACAAGGAGCACGACCGTGAGGGTTATACAAGCGATGCCCGGAAAATTTTGGAGAGCGTGAACCCTGCCCGGGCGGGTTTGGATTTGGACGCTGAAACGAAATACCTTGCCAGATTACTATCCCAATGTTTCATTTATGGCGCGAATGATATCGGTGGAAAAAAACTGGAAATCAATACCAGAGGAAAACACAGCAAATTGTCCAGGGCGGTTGTTCACGAAATCGCCAAGTATCTGCACGCGGGATTGTATGAAGACAAGGAATTGACGGGCTGCATCGAGTGGGAATTGGATCACAACGCTGACCAGAGGGGCTTCGCCGAGACAACCGGCAGTTTCCCGATGATCAGTGTAAAACGGAATTCGACCGAGCAAATCCTGGCCAAGATCCTGACACCCATTCTTGCGGCAGAGCAGGTGGCCAACATTGAAGATGTCGTTATGGCAATATCCAACCACACCCTGGCGGCTTTGGAACGTGTGCGCTCATCGTCTTTTCAGCGCAGGGTCCTTTTGGTGTGTGGAGCGGGAATTGCCACGGCTTTTTCTCTGCGCAGCCAGTTGAATACGCTGCTGCCGGAAATCGACGTGGTGGAGATGGTTTCGGTTTTTGAATTGGCTCATGATGCCGCGTTGATCGAAGGCTGCGACGCGATCATTTCCACCATCCCGCTCGGCAATATCACAAGCGTGCCCCAGATCAAGGTCAATTCATTGCTGACGGAAGAGGATATCGACCATATCCGGCAAACATTGGAACTGGATTTCGGGTATCCGCTTGAGGCAGCCCCGCCCTTTGTCAAACGCCAATTTGGGTTCAATGAAATTCTGGACAGCAATACCATCCAAACCGCGATTCAGGCCCGGCTGCCCTCCGAAGTCATCGAAGCAGCCGGCAGACTCCTGTTGAATGTCGACGCGATTTGGCCCAGTTACATCAACGCCATGAAAAACCTCTATAGCCTTTACGGCGCTTACATGGTCATTGCGCCCAACACCGCCCTGCTGCATGCCGGCCCGGAAATGGGCTCCAAAAAATTGGCGATCAGCCTGATCACGTTGGAAAAGCCGATTGCTTTCGGTCACAAGCTCTATGATCCCGTCAAGATTGCGCTGGCATTTTCTTCACCGGTAAATTCCGTGCACACCGATATCCTTTCGCACGTCTTCAGTTTTTTTGCATTGCCGGAAAACCGCACGCTGATCGCCAACGCCGGCAGCGCGGAGCAGATCCTTTCGATCCTGAAAAGCTCGCAGCAAACCCTGGCCGATCCGGCTGCCGCGCCGGTTGGCGGAAAATAAAATCCTCCCGGGAATTTGCCGTTTATCGTCCGGCATGATAGCATTGGTTTCATGAACAAAAACGGATATTCCAGAAAGACACGCTGGATCGCGGTTTGCGTGGCGGCGGCTGTTTTGCTGGGGGTGCAATCGGCATCCTCTTTTCAGACGAATGAAATGGTCAGCGGGGTGATATTCGGAGGATTCGCGGCCATTTTCCTGCTGATTGCCTTTGCCTATCAACGGGGATACTTAAAATAATCCGTATGACGACAACCTTCCTTGAATTGGACCTTCCCCAACCTTTTGACTTTAAGAGCCTGCTCCAGGCGCACGGCTGGGTGGATTTGCAGCCCAACCAGTACCTTGCGGAAGAAAATTCATTTTCCCGCATTGAGGAGTTGAGTTCCGCAAAAGTGGTGGAGCTCGTTATCTCTGCGCCGGATGAGCGCGTGCAGGTCGCGATCCGGCATGCCTCGCGGCTCTCGGCGGGCGATTTGCGCGAGGTGGAAAACCGCACCCGCCATATGCTGCGGCTGGATGAGGACTTCACGGAGTTCTACCGACTGTGCCGCCGTATGGGAAAGCCCTGGTCCGCAATGGCCTCCGGCAGGGGCCGGCTGCTGCGCTCCCCCGGCTTGTTCGAGGATATCGTCAAAGTGATCTGCACCACCAATATCCAGTGGGGCGGCACACGCCGCATGGTAGCCGAAATGGTGCATGCTTTCGGCAGTCCGCATCCCCTGGACCCGGAATTGAAAGCCTTTCCCAAACCGGAGGCGATTGCCTCCCTGGCATTTGAAGATTTCCAAAACCAAACCCGGTTGGGCTATCGCGCGCCTTTCATCCACCAACTGGCGGTCGATTTTTGCGCTGGAGGAGACGCGTTTGAAAATTTGCGGGATGCCGGGCGCAGCACCCCGGGAATTCGGAAAGAATTACTGGCGATCAAGGGCATCGGCAGCTACGCCGCCGCGTCGGTGTTGATGCTGCTGGGCAGGTATGACGAGATCCCGGTCGATTCGGTGTTCCAGCAATTGATGCGTGCCAAGTATTTCAAGGAAAATGATTTCGATCTGAAGAAAGCCCTCGCGATTTACCAGGCATGGGGACAATGGAAATACCTGGCTTATTGGTTTGACCTGCTCGATTACTACCAGTAACAGGAAAATTCCCTGAATGAACCGATTGATTTTACACCGCCCTAGTTGCTATAATGATTTAAGTTTACAGTCGAGAGCAATGAGGTGAGAGATGAAGAGATACCAAATTGGAATAATGGTTTTGCTTGCGCTTTTGTTAGCGTCTTGCGGCAGCGGCGGAATCACGATCGATCTGGGCGGCGACTCGAGCAGCGATAAGCCTGAAGTTGCCCCTGTTGAAGTCGGCGTGGACGCGCCGGCCAACGGCACAACCCTGCCGATGGCGCCCGTGAATATTGCTTATCACGCCAGTTGCACGGACGGGGTATCGGCGGTTGAACTGACCATCAACGGCGAGGTGGTCAATTCGTTTGCCACTCCCGGTTCCGATCAACAGGTGGTCGCGCTGCAGTATAACTGGCAGCCGGCGGTTTCCGGCAGCCATACCATCCGCGTGCGCGCCCAAAGCACCAGCGGGGCATGGAGCGATTACGCCGCAGCGACCGTGACCATCCAGGCGCCTGCCGCGCCGCCACCGGTGGTTGAGCAGGACGAAGACAAACCGAAGGATGAGGAAAAAGAGGAAGAGGAAGAACCCGAACCCACCAAGACGCCTGAAGGGATCACCTTGTTCGATATCGAGCACAGCAAGGATAAGTTCTTTTACGGCAGCAATTCCTGTGGTTCTCATGAGATCACCATCTCCACACGCGTAACGAACCCCGATGACATTTATCAGGTGGTCTTGTTCACGCGTTTCGCCGATCGCGAAAGCAGCGCCTACACCAAGTGGGATAGCGGCCACGCCATGTCCAAGAAGGATGACGATCTCTATAGTATCACCCTGACTTCCACCAAGATCGCCAACTACAATGCCTACGAATTCGCGGTCATGCGTTACCAGATCGTGGTCGAGGACGAGGACGGCGACCGTTCCGTGCGCACGGAAGTGATGGAAGACATTTTGTTGGAAGTCTGCCCGTAACTTTTTACTAAGGATATTCATTATAAAGGAGCGACCTCTCAAAAACAGGTTGCTCCTTTATAATTGACTTACAGTATAATGATGCTTGTCTTCGATATAACAGGTATATACGAATAACATAACATTCTCTTCGTAAAAAAATTAATAAAAACAGTGACTTGGCAGGAATTAAGTCGCTGTTATTTTGTTAAATAAACTTTTTTAGGAAATGAGAGATTAAACCGCATATGGGTAAACGAGTATTAAAACGCCAATTGAATTTATTCCAGGTTATCATGCTGGGCACCGCGGGAACGCTGGGTTCGGGTATCTTCGTGTTGACCGGCCATGCCGCGGCTGTTTCCGGTCCATCGGCCATCCTGGCGGTACTGATCGGCGGCCTGTTGAGCTTCAGTATTGCCATAAATTATTGCGAGCTGGCGACCGTTTACCCGGAAACGGGCGGCGCCATGACCTACGTGCGCGAAGCCTGGGGAAAGGGGTTGTTGTCGTTTCTGGTCGGCTCGCTGGATAGTATTTCCAGTACGTTTTACTGCGCTTTATCGGCAGTCGGTTTCGCCTATTCGCTCAGCGTGTTCATCCCTTCTCTTCCAATTGTTCCGGTAGCAATCCTGATCATCGCTTTCTTCACCTTCCTGAACATCCTGGGCGTCATTAAAGTTGGCAACGCCCAGATTATTATGGGTGGTTTCCTGGTGTTCTCTTTTGCGGTCTACATTGGGGCGGGTTTTCTTTCACCAACCGGTTTCAAAATGGAAACTTTCATGCCCAATGGGCAGTTTTTCATTTTCGACGGTTTCTTCGCGAATTTGAGCGCTTTCCTGCGCACGATTGCCCTGCTGTACGCCGTTTACGTGGGCTTTGAAGTCATCGCGGACGACGCCGAAGAAGTTCGCAACCCCAACAAGAATATCCCGCTGGCCATTATTATCAGCCTGATCATCATTACAGTGGTATACAGCCTGACCGTTCTGGTGACCATGGGTACGGTTCCCTGGAATCAACTCGCCGGCTCGGAAACCGCCTTGTCGGATGCCATCAG
>CALGUJ010000202.1 GCA_937902055.1 uncultured Pelolinea sp. | reverse complement strand
GCAGCGAAATCCGATGAAGGGGTTCTTGCGGTGCGGCGTATGCAGGCGCACGTAAAAGGTCTGCGCCTCTTCCGCGCCATCCAGCCAGTCGCCGCCGCGCAGGGGCGCACGCAATTGCGATGGGCTGCCGCCGCCGATCCATTCCCACACGTTTCCGGCCATATCCTGGCAGCCGTAGGGGCTATCGCCCGCCGGTGAATACTGCCCGATCGGAGTGGTATCGCCCGAAAAGGTGTTGCATTTGGCGCGGTCGAATTCATCTCCCCAGGGCCAAATACGCCCGTCTGTGCCGCGCGCGGCTTTTTCCCATTCCTCGCCGGTGGGCAGGCGCTTGCCGGCCCAGGCGGCGTAAGCCGAGGCGCTTTCCCAGTTGACTTCAACCACCGGGTGGTTTTCCTTGCCCGCCGGCCAGGTGCCGTTGCGCCAGGAAGCCGGATCGGGATGACCGGTAGCTTCCACGAACTTCTTGTATTCGGCGTTGGTCACCGGATACAGATCAATGAAGTATTCTTTGGTTTCGATTTCTTCCTTATCTTCCCCAAACAGGAATTTGCCCGCCGGAATCTTGACCATGGGGCGCTTGTCTTTTCCGCAGACAAACAGAGGGAATTTACTTTCTGCCATAGTTTTTTACTCCTTTATTTGATTTCTTGCCGCCTGCCGAGCCCAATTCGCCGGCCAGCCAGCGGTAACCGAGATAGAACACGATTGCGTAGTAAACGATTGACACAAGCGAGATAAAGGGAGAAGTGATTCCCAATATCTGGCCCGGGTTTTCAGTGCCCAAAGCCCATTGAACGAAGAAAATAACCCATGAGAAAGCGGTGGCAACCAACAACGCCGACCAAAAGCGCGCGGCTTTCCCTTTCAACGATCCGGCTACCAGGTAGCCCTGTACGGAACTGACAGTCAGCAAGGCCATGCGGTAAAAGATCATCGAAAGCAGCGCGGCGACCAGGCTAAAAAAGTTGGCGCTGGAGATCATTTCAGTTGTGCCCGATTGCACCGTCCCCGGAACGGTCTGCATGCCAAAACCCTGGAACATTAACCCGGCGCCTGCGCCGATCAGGGATAGCCCCGTGAAGATTTGGGTGATCACGCCAATGCCGAATCCCAGGGCCAATCCGTCGCTGTCGATATCCTCGCCTTGCGCTGCGCGTTTGCGCAGAAAGATGCGCATTCCGATTTGCAGCAACAGCATGGTGAGCACAGCACCCAACAGGTAAGGCGTCAATCCGGATACCTGGCCTTCCCCGTGTGTCGCAATCTGTTTGACCAGGTTTTGCAGGAAATTACTGACGAAGAAGGCGATGATCCATATGCCGATTCCCCAATATAACCCGTCTTTTTTATAATCCGGCCGGAAACGTCCGAGCATGCGCATGGGAATGCCCGAGGCAAAAATAAACGCAAACCCGCTGGCAACCACCAGCAGACCTTTTAGTACCATGTGAACCTGCCTTCCTGATTAAATCAGCGCTTACTGCCGCGCGTGTTTATTTCGCGCCGCGTTCTTTTAGGGCTTCCATCACCTGATTAAAAATGGCTTCGCCATCCACCATGCCATAGGCGACAGTATCGATATTCAATACGATACTTCCGTATGGGCCCGAGGCTTCCTCGATGCTTTTCTTTTTGAACCTGACTTGCGGCGCGACCAGTACCACATCCATCGGGTTCTCGGCGAAATTCCAGCGGCCCATTTCAGCGGCTTCGATCGCTTTCAACTCAAATGGAACACCTGCTGCTTCCGCCGCTTTGGCGGTCTTTGCTTCGATCAGGCTGGAAGACATGCCCATTGCGCAAACCATCAAAACGCGTATTTTCTTCTCTTCTGCCATATTTCACCTCAAATAAATGTTTTTAATAGTATTGTATTATTTACATTCGATCATTCAACAATTTAGGGAAATAATCTCCATGCTGCGCCAGGTAATCGTCCAGGATTGACTTGGCGATGGAATAGCCTGGAACCAGCGGGTGCAGCGTCAATGCTTTTAGAGCGGTGGCGTACGAATCTTCCACGGCAGCCTGGATGGTCAGGCGTTCGTAGGCTTTGACCGATTTCATCAACCCCAAATCCGCGTCGGGTATGCTGCCCATCGCGAATGGGCGCACCACGCCGTTACCGACCAGGCAGGTGGTTTCAATGACGTCGTCTTCCGCCATGCCGGTGATCGCGCCGCGGTTGGGCACGTTGAGGATCATGATTTTCGGCTGTCCGATCAACCCTTCGATCACGTTCAGGGCGACCGCGGAATATCCTTCGGCGGATTCGTCCATCACCTGTTTGGCATCTGCCGCCGGTTTGGCAGCCGGCTGCGCCAATTCCTTGGTATCTTTACCGGTTTCCAGCGACATGTAGGTGCTGCCGCGCTGATCGAGATAGCGCAGGTAGATTTCCTGCACCTTTTCGGGCGCGTCTTCTTCGTCGCGGATGCGCCGCAAGCCGGCATACAGTTCCTGGTTAAAAGGCAGGATTTGCAGCGCGCGGCTCTGGCCGGATTTCAGCAGGTTTTCCACGGATTTTTTGGGATAGTAAAAGAAATAAACGTACTCGTTGGGGATGGTTCCCAGGTTGGCCAATTCGTTGACGTCGAATGGCAGGTGTTCTTCTGCCTTTCCATTTTTCTGCATTGTTCGAATCATCTCGGGTACGAGATCCTTGCCGTTCAAAAAGATCGAACGCATCCATCCCAGATGATTGAGCCCGTAATATTCGGGGAATAATTTCTCGGTTGTTACGTTTAAGAAAGCCGCCGCCGCGCGCATCATTGCCGAGGGATTATCGCAAATCCCAACCGCGTGTTCGAAACCGGCCACGCGCGTGATGGTCTCGGTCAGGATACCCGCCGGGTTGGTGAAGTTCAGCAGCCAGGCATCCGGCGCCAATTCCTTGATCAGTTCCACGTATTTCAGGATGACCGGCACGGTGCGCAGCGCCATGGCGAATCCGCCCGGCCCGGTGGTTTCCTGGCCCAGCACGCCGTACTTCAGAGGGACCTGTTCGTCGATCACCCGGGATTCAAGCGATCCCTCACGGAAAGTGGTGACGATGAAATCGGCGCCCTGGATGGCCTTGCGGGCGTCGGTGGTCCATTCAATGGCAAATTTGGCGCCCTTTGCCAGCCGCGGTTTGCAGGCCAGTTTGATCAATTCCAACCGCTCGGGATCGATGTCCATCATGCACACGGTATCGATGGGAAGACGGTCCTGAAAATTTAATATACTTTGGATCACCAGCGGGGTCCTAACGCCCCCGGCGCCGATAAATGTGATTTTCATAATTGCTCTCGATGTTTAGTTAAGGGGATGTGATCACTCACATCCCCTTGAATTGTGCTAACTGACTTGATGAAGCGGGCTATTTTTTGACAGCTGCTTCTTCTTTTTCCAGAACCTGTTTCTCCCAGGCTTTGAACGGGCCGTACCAGATGATGCCGGGGATTACAAATTCGGTGACAATCGCCAGGATGATGGCGCGCCAGTCATAACCGGTTTCCAGGAACATCAGCAAAGGTGATGGCAATGTCCAGGGGCCGGCGATGTAGGTGGGCGTTACCAATCCGGCGGCGGTGGCCAGGTAGGCAGCCGAGGCGTTCAGGAAGGTGATGACAATGAACGGGATCGCCAGGATGGGGTTGAAGATGACGGGGGCACCGAAGGTGATGGGTTCGTTGATGTTGAAGATGCCGGGCCAGATACCCAACCAGCCTACTCTGCGCAGGCGTTCTGATTTCGAGCGGGTGAAGTAGAAGGCCAGGGGCAGGGTGGCGCCGGAGCCGCCGGGAACTACGAAGGAGCGGAATTGCTCGGTGTAGATGGCGGTGGGGGCCAAGCCTTCGGCAACGGCTTTCACGTTGGCGGCCAGGTTAGCCTGCCAGACAGGTTGCAGGGCGATGCCGATGGTCATATCGCCGTGAATACCCATGGTCCACAGGAAGGCATGGAAGGTTTCAGCAATGGCTGCCGCGGCATAGGTGGAAGCGGCGGGGACGACTGCGCCCAGGACCTTGAACAGGCCGTTGGCCAGATCGAAGCCGATGACATAGCGGATCAACCACCAGCCGAACGCGATCGCGGCGCAGGGGATCAAAGCGGCGAACGCGTTGGAAATCGCGGGCGGGACGCCTTCCGGCATCTTGATGACGATATTCTTCTTAATGAAGAAGCGGTAGACCTCGACCACAACCACGGCGATGACCATGGCTGTGAACAGACCGGAGCTGTCCAGATATGTGCCGGATTCACCGTTCACGATGCCGGGGGTGGCAACCAGAACGTATGAGAGGAATGAGAAGAGGACAGGCATCAAAGGATCCAAACCGCGCCGGCGGGACAATGCGTAGGCAATCGACAACAGCACATACACCGAAAGCAAACCATATGTGACGCTGAAGACGTTCCATAGCGTCCCGGAAATGTTCTCCGGCAGGCGGGATTCCAGGTAGCAGGATGCATCATTCTGGAAGCATAACGGGAATTGCAGGACGACCAGCACGAGGGCGCCGACGATCAGGATAGGCATCATGGCGACGAAGCCGTCGCGGATGGAGGCCAGGATGGGTTGATCGAAGATCGGGGCCATCTTTTCCATCAAATCGGACATGGTGTCTGCGTAACTTTTCTTTTTCTTTTCGGGTGACATAAAAAAACTCCTTTCAAATTAATTGATATATTGATTTTTCTTGCGGTTTGATTAATTCTTTTTTTATTTTTCCCTTTTTTTGCACCTCCGTTTAAATAATTTTCAACAACCACATGAATGTCGAATGATTAATTCGGATGGAATTACGGTGATTTTGTCTACAGACTGGTGGTTAATCAGTTTTAACAATACTTCAACGGCTTTACCGCCAACCTGGCCGAACGGCGCTCTTACCGTTGTCAGCGGCGGGTTGAGAAAGGGAGCGATGGGTTGATCGTCGAAGCTTACGATCGACACCTGGCCGGGAATGTCGATGCATTCATCCGCCAGCGCCGCCATGGCTCCGATGGCGGCTTCGTCGTCGCTGGCAAAAACGGCATCGAACGCTATTTTCTTGTTGATGATTTTCTTAATGGATTGGTAAGCGCACTCCCGCTCGAAATTACCGTCGGCGACCAGGGCGGGGTTGTAAGGGATATTTTTTTCCGAAAGGGCGGATTTATAGCCCAGTTCGCGGGTGAGAGAATCTTCGTGGGTGGCAAGTCCGCGCAGGAAAACGATCTTCCGGCGATTATGGATTTCGATCAAGTGGCGGACGATGTTCAGTGAGGCGTTGAAATTCTCCACCCCGACGCTGGGCATGTTGATCTCGGGCGGCGCGGTGCGGCAGATCAACACCACCGGGTAACGGTTGAAATAAAAATATTTCAGATCGTTATCGCTGGCGCAATCGGCAAAGATGATCATGCCGTCGGTGTTTTGCGGGCCGATGGGAAAAGAATTAGCCCCGTTCATTTTATTGCCGTCCCGATTGATGGAGATGAGCAGGTCAAATCCGGCTTCGCGTGCATCCTTTTCGATTTCGCTGACCAGAACTGAAAAAAAATCGCCTTTTACATCCGATAGTAAAAGGCCGATGGTATTGTATTCATTCTTGGCGAGTTTGCGTGCGGCGGAATTGGGGATGAAATCCAGTTCGTCCATGGATGCCTGTATGGATTCGGCCACGTCTTTGGAAACAGGCGCGGTTTTATTGATGTAGCGGCTGACGGTCGCGATGGAGACCCCCGCTCTTTTAGCAACATCCCGAATGGTTATAGACGGCTTGTCTTTCATCTAAAAAAGAATTATTGCACCGGTTGATTAATGTAACCGTTTACATAATAGCATTTCAAAAAATGAAAGTCAAGTACTTTGCCCGACAAATGAATGTCACATTCCGGCAGGATATTTATTTGGAAAACCGACCCGCCAGCGCCGGTTATGGCGGGCAGTCAGATTTATAATTACTGTCATGAATAAAGAAAAAGTGATGCGATTGGCCAAAAATACAACCCTGACAGCCCTGCTGGTTTGCGGTTTATTGGCGGCTGCGGTTTCCACGGTACTGGCTCAGGACAACCCTCATGAACCTGAAGTGGCGATCACCATTTTTTGGCGGGAGGGATGCCCGCATTGCGAAGAGGAGATACCGTTTCTGCAGGAACTGGCGGTTGAGTTTCCTCAGGTAACCTTATACGATTATGAAGTGGGCAGCCACAGCGGCAATCGTGAATACTTTTTTGCGCTGGGTGATGCCATGGGGTTCGATACCACCGGCGTGCCGGTCACGGTAATCGGGGATCAGTATTGGATTGGTTATGACGAGGCAACAGGCGCGGCGATCCGCAATGTTGTGGAGGGTTACCTGAATACCGGCGCCGGCGATCCGGCGGAAAGATGGGGTATTGACCTGGCGAATACCACGCGCGCGCTGAACGAAACGCAAGCGAACAACTTGGGATCTGCCGTCTGGATCGGGGCGGCGTTCGCGCTGGTGGCGTTATCGTATGTTCTGGGCGTGATTCTGGGAAAGAAAAAATCCGCTGCGGCAAAATCAAAGAGGCATTAAAGCAAAAGAGGCTGAAATTTTTTCAGCCTCTTTTTTTATGCCGAAGGTGGGAATCGAACCCACATTCCCGAGGGAACACGATTTTGAGTCGTGCGCGTCTGCCAATTCCGCCACTCCGGCGAATGTGTAGCAAGTATATCCAAGTTTAAATTCAAGGTCAAGATAATCATCGACGGCTTTCCGCATATAATTGAAAGAAAATCAGGAACTGGATATGCGTTTAGGAATTATCGGCTTACCTCAATCAGGAAAAACTACCGTCTTTAATGCGCTCACCCGCGGCAACCAGCCGGTGGGAGAAGGCATCGGCAGAATGGAAATCCGCAACGCGGTCGTGGACGTGCCCGATGAGCGCGTTGACCGTTTGACGGAGATGTTCCATCCCCGCAAAACCATTTATGCAAAAGTAACCTACTCGGATATCGCCGGTTTGGGCAGCGCTTCCGACAAAGGCGAGATCAGCGGTCAATTGCTCAACCAGTTGGCTCAAATGGATGGCTACATCCAGGCGGTGCGCTGTTTTGAGGATCCCGCGGTGGCGCATGTGCGTGAGAGCATCGATCCGCAGCGCGATATCCGCCTGATGGATGAGGAATTGATGCTCAATGACCAGATCATGGTTGAGCGCAAACGCGAAAAACTGGCCGAGGAACATAAAAAAGGCGGCGGGCGCGATAAAGCGGTAATCGAACGCGAAATGGCATTATTTGAGAAACTGAACCAGTGCCTGGCTGAAGAAAAACCGCTGCGCGACCTGGAGATCAACGAAGAAGAGGAAAGGATCCTCAGCGGCTTTGGTTTCTTGAGCCGCAAACCGATGATGATCCTGCTCAACCTTGGGGATGCCCAAAATGCTCCCGAGATTCGTTACGAACACCTGCGCAGCAGCATTGCCAGCTTGAAAGGCAAGCTGGAGATGGATATCGTTCAACTCCCCGAAGAAGACGCCAGGGTGTTCATGGAAGAATACGGCATCACCGAACTGGGATTGAGCCGCATCATCAGCAACTCTTACGATTTATTGGGGCTGCAATCCTTTTTCACGGTTGGCGAGGACGAAGTGCGCGCATGGACGGTGCGGCGCGGCGCCAGCGCTCCGGAGGCTGCCGGCGAGATCCATACGGACATGCTCAAAGGATTCATCCGCGCCGAGGTGGTCGGCTATCAGGACCTGATCGACGTGGGCGGCATGACGGAGGCGCGCACCAAAGCCAAGCTGCGCCTGGAAGGAAAAACCTACATCGTGCAGGACGGCGATATCCTGAACATCCGCTTCAATAACTAGCCAATCG
>CALGUJ010000201.1 GCA_937902055.1 uncultured Pelolinea sp. | reverse complement strand
GGCATATCTATGTGTTGATGTTCATCCGGGCAATCGGCGGCGCGTTCCATTTCCCCGCAGAACAAGCTTCCGTTTCCCTGATGGTGCCCGGCGAACAACTTTCGCGCATCGCCGGCTTGAATCAGGCGCTGCGCGGCAGCGTTAATATCGTTGCTCCCCCTTTGGGAGCGTTGTTATTGGAATGGCTGGATGTTCAGGGAACGCTTTCGGTTGATTTCGTCACTGCATTTTTTGCTGTTGCCATCCTGTTCTTCATCCGCATTCCGCAGCCGGAAACCGATCCTAAAAAAGCTACGCTCACCTTTAAATCCCTGCTGGTGGATATGCTCGGCGGTCTGCGGTATATCCTTAACTGGAAAGGTCTGGTCGCGCTGATCGTCATCGCCATGGGATTCAAGATTGCCCTATCACCGGCGTTCTCTCTTCTTCCCCTCCTGGTCAGCAAGCATTTCAACGGCGAAGCCGGGCAATATGCCCTGGTGGAGTCTGTAGCCGGGATCGGAGTTGTCGTCGGTGGTGTGCTGCTGGGAATTTGGGGTGGGTTCAAGAAGAAAATTTGGACCATATGGTGTTCATTGACGGCGATCGGGATCTGCTTTATCCTGATCAGCTTTCTGGGATCCAACCAATTCACTACTTTCATTGTGATGATCTTTGCCTTAAGCTTTATGGTTCCATTTATCGATGGTCCATTCCTGGCAATTCTGCAGGCCAGCGTGACACCTGAATTCCAGGGACGAGTACTGACCATGACGACAAGTCTACTTTGGTTAACCACTCCGATTGGCCTGGCTATTGCCGGACCGGTTTCGGATCGCTTCGGGTTGCCTATCTGGTACTTTATTGCGGGTGTCCTGAGTTTGTTGGGCATGGCGGTTGGTCTGCTGCTTCCTCAGGTCCGCAACATCGAAGGATAATTATCTATCCGTTTCGCTTTGGAGAACAATTAACCTTATTTATTATTTTTATGATATATATCTTGCATATATTGGGATTTTCTACTATACTTTCACTTCGATCCTAATATCGTGCCGGTCTTTGAATCCCGGCCAAGCGAGGTATTTAATAAACCATGAGTACAATCGGTCCAAAAGTAAAACTTGCCCGGCGTTTTGGCGTAGGCTGGACGCCCAAATCTATTCGTATCCTGGAAAAGCGTTCAACTCCCCCCGGTCAGCATGGAACAGACCATCGACCGGCCCGTGATTCGGTATTTAAACGACAATTGCTGCAAAAACAGTTGCTGCGCTGTCAATACAACATTCGCGAAAAGCAATTGAGAAATTATTACCGAAAGGCATTGAGAAGCCGTGGCAACTACGACGAGCGCCTGATCCAGTTCCTGGAAACCAGGCTGGATGCGTTGGTCTTGCGTGCCGGATTCGCGCCGACCATTTATGCCGCCCGCCAATACGTCTCCCATGGTCACGTACTGGTCAACGGATTGCGCGTGAATATCCCTTCTTTCGCAGTAAAACCCGGAGATCGCATCAGCATGGCTCCCAAAAGCTGGAATTTCCTCAAAACATTGAATCTGTCGCCGGTCCCTAACCCGGTGGCGTATCTGCAGGTACAACCGGATGGTTTCCAGGCGCAACTGCTAAGCATGCCGCACGTTGCGGAGGTGCCCATTATCTGTGAACCCAAACAAGTGATTGAGTTCTATTCAAGATAGTTTTTCTTCATCTCAAATCCGTGACTTGACATCTCCGCACGACAGACTTGCGTATAATTCTCTTTATTCTTCTGAGAGAATTGACGATGATATTTTGGGCTTTCGCAGGAGCGCTGCTGGCAGGGATATTCGCAGCTATTCAATTTGCCGGCATTCAATATAAAAGCGCGACTGATCCTCAAAAAATGGTTTCGAAATCGATGCTGCAATCGGGTCTCCGTATTATCCTGGCATCTTTCTTATTGTATTTGGGTTTCTCTTCCCAAATTCAACATGGGCTGGCTTGCCTGATCGCTTTCCTGCTCGTTCGTTGGGTTTCTCTTTTCATACTTGCCGGTAAAATAAATAACTGAAATCCCCCATAACCTTTTCGCTGGTTTGGTTGAACCTGTAATCCAACCTTAAAAACACTTGACTTGGTCCTGGGATTTTGCTACTATATTGCTAAAGCGTTTTAGCAAAGCGTATTAGCAGACGGGACTTATGATCAAAAGATCAACCGCACAGGATGTGGCCAAAGCCGCAGGCGTCTCTCCCACGACAGTCTCTTTCGTGCTGAATAACATCGAAGGCATGCGCATCAGCCCGGAGACTCGCGATCGCGTACTGGAAGCTGCCCGAACGCTCAATTATCATCCCGACTCTTCAGCTCAAAAAATGGCGCGCGGCAAGACCTCCGTGATCGGCCTGGTGCTGCGCCAGAATCCCGAAAAAGCGTATGCCGATTTGTTCATCCAGGATGTCATGCAGGGCATCAGCAGCGTGATCCGCGATAATGGATACCAGTTACTCTTCATACCCCTGCCCCCCGAAGATAAAGAAAAAAGCTACTCCAAGCTCATCAACGAACGCCATGTGGATGGGTTGATCGTTTCCGGCCCAACCGAAGATGACTACGAACTGGTGGAAGCTTTCAATGAAGGCGCCAAAATTGTCCTGATGGGCAAGATTCTCGGCTCTCATATCCCCTTCATTGATATTGATAATCAAAAAAGCGCCGAAATGGCTGTTGCTCATTTGGCAGCGCTGGGGCACGAGCGCATCGGTATCATCACCAATGCGCCCCTGAATTTCGCCAGCAGCAAAGACCGCCTGCAGGGCTATCGGAATGTGCTGGAGAAGAATGACCTGCCTTTCGATGAGAAATTTGTGGTCTTGGGTGATCGTACACCGGAATCCGGTTATCTGGCCATGCAGGAATTGCTGAAAGTCGAACCGTTGCCCTCGGCGGTATTCATCGCTTCCGATACGGTAGCCCTGGGCGCCATGAACGCCCTTTACGAAAACGGTATCCACGTCCCCGACGATATGGCGGTTGTCGGCTTTGATGATATTGCTCTGGCGCGTTACGTGATCCCTCCCCTGACAACCATCCACTTACCGGCCTACAGCCTGGGTTTAGGTGCTGCCAATATGCTCATTCAACAAATTAATGATGATTTCAAAGAAAGCAGTGAAATCATCTTGCAGACACGTTTGGTTATTCGTGAATCAAGCGGCAGAAATCTGTAAAAATAATGAAAAACAGGAGGTGGAAATAAAAACAAAAAAAACAAATTCCGGCCTATCAGACAAATAAAAAGAGGAGAAAAAAATGTCTAGAAAAATTTGGTTTTTGGTTTCTATTCTTGCGATCGCATCTTTCGCAATAGTAGCTTGCCAACCGGCCGCCGCAGAAACAGCGGTTGAAGCAGCACCGGAAGAACAGGCAGAGGCAGTCGAGGAAGCAGCTCCAGCAGAGGAAGCTGCGCCCGTATCGGGAATCGACTGCACCGGTGTTTCCAATGGGGATGAGATCAGCATGCTTTACCAGTGGTCGGGTACGGAAGAAGAAAAATTGAATCAAATCCTGCAGCCGTTCGTGGATGCCTGCGGCGTTGTTATCGTCCCAGAATCCACCCGCGATCAGGCTTTGCTGGATACCAAGGTGCAAGCCGGCACTCCGCCGGATATTGCTTTTTGGAATGTAGCGCAATTGGTTCAATATGAAGATTCCCTAAAAACAATGGATGAACTCGGCGCGCATGGTGAAAATTATGCCGAATTCTTCAAGGATCCCGGTACGGTCAATGGGAAATGGCTCGGCCTGCCCGTGAAAGCGGACATCAAGACCATCATCTGGTACAGTCCGGCTGTCTTCGAAGCCAAGGGATATAACGTTCCCGCCACCTGGGAAGAACTGGACGCATTGGTTGAAAGCATGGTCGCCAACGGCGACGTGCCGTGGAGCATGGGCATGGAATCCGGTGATGCCACCGGATGGACCGGCACCGATTTCGTTCAGGATATCCTGTTGGTCCAGCAAGGTCCGGAATACGTATTGGGCATCATGGACGGTTCAGTGGCATATAACGACGCGGGGGTAAAACAGGCTTATGAAACTTACGGCAAATGGGCCATGGATCCCACGTACACCATCGACGGCGCCCAGGGCACCCTTTCCATCGGCTTCAACGATGCCATTTTCAAGGTATTCTCCGATCCGCCGGAAGCCATGATGGTCAAGCAATCCGGTTTTGCCGGCGGCAATGTCGCTGCGCAATATCCTGATCTGGTTTACGGTACTGATTACGATTTCTTTGCAGTACCCGGCGCCAAAGGTTTACAAGGTGGGGCTGACTGGTTGATGGCATTCTCCGACAGCCCGGCCGTCAAGGCATTGGTGAAATATTTGTCCTCTGTTGAAGGCGGTGCAAACTGGGCCAAAGCCAGTTTCGACTTGTCGCCCAACAAAGGCGCGGATGGCAATTATGTGGACGCGGCATTGGTTAAAAAAGGTGCTGCGCTGGCTTCCACCCAGGGATTCACTCCTGATATCGGCGACACCATCCCCGGCGGCTTTGGATCGGCTGAATTCAAGGGGATTTCGGATTACGTCAACGGCGGCAGCCTGGACACAATCCTGACCGATTTGGCAGCTGTTCAATCCGAGGCATTGAAGTAAGAACGCGGTCATGACTGCGTTGTTGCTTCTGTAAATCTCTTCAGTAAAGCAGGGGGTGCCGGCAAGAAAACCGGCACCCCATCCGAACTAGTGCAATTATTTTCTTATCGATGAAAGGGTGAAGCAATGAGCAAAAACGAATTCGGCATTTTACGCCAAAAACCAGCTACACCCTGGCTTTATTTATTGCCCTCCCTGATCGTGATGACCATCTTTATCGTTTACCCAGGCTTGAACACTTTCTATCTGAGCCTGCGCAATATCGATAATACCGGCTGGGCTTCTGCTGCCTGCAAAACCGGTGAAGCTTGTTGGGGTATCTTCGAAAATTACCATTATGCGTTGACCTCATCCATCATGCAAACTGCTTTCTTGAACAATATTAAATGGATTTTGTTGATGGTGAGCGGCACAGTCGCAATGGGTTTACTGATCGCCGTGTTGGCTGACCGGGTGCGCTACGAAGCGTTTGCCAAAGCCATCATTTTCCTTCCCATGGCGATTTCGTTTGTCGGGGCGGGTGTGATCTGGAAATTCATGTACAACTATGATACCGGCCAGGTGCAAATTGGCTTGCTGAACGCCATTGTCACATCTTTCGGGGGAAAGGCGGTATCCTGGTTGACAGAACCGCAATTGAACACGGTCGCCCTGATCGTGGTTGGCGTTTGGATGTGGACCGGTTTTTGCATGACGATCCTGGCAGCTGCCCTAAAAGGCGTGCCGACTGAGATACTGGAAGCCGCCCGAGTGGACGGCGCCAATGAATGGATGGTCTTCTGGCGTATCATGGTGCCCCAGATTCTGCCAACGATCACTGTTGTGATCACCACCATGGTGATCAACGTTCTGAAGATTTTTGATATTGTTTATGTGATGACCGGCGGTAATTATGGGACCGAAGTGATCGCCAACCGGCTTTATACGGAAATGTACAAGAATTTCCAACCTGGGCGCGCTTCCGCCATCGCGGTTGTCCTGATCCTGGTGATCATTCCAGCCATG
>CALGUJ010000200.1 GCA_937902055.1 uncultured Pelolinea sp. | reverse complement strand
TGCAGCCGCCCCGAATGCTGGAAGCCGGGCCGGTCACCTTGAGTATCGAGCAGCACGCGGCAGCGATCAATGGAACAACGGTGGAACTGACCCCGATTGAGTTCGACCTTCTGGCCACTCTGCTCCAGCACCCGGGGCAAGTCTTTACCCGCCTGCAGCTTCTAGAAAACACCCAGGATGCAGCCTACGAAGGTTACGAGCGGGCGATAGACCAACATATCAAGAACCTGCGCGCAAAATTGGGCGATGATGCCCGCAGTCCAAGATACATCCTGACCGTTTATGGCGTTGGATATAAATTCGTTTCGTGATTGAGGAAGCCATGCGCAGTCTTTGGGTAAAACTGGTCAGTGCATTTGCCGGCGTGATCCTACTGGGGATCGTGGTCAATTCGCTGTTGATCAACCAACTCACACAAAGCCAGTTCAGCCAGTATGTGACGACTACCGGACAGGCCTGGGCAGCACGCCTGGCGCCTTCGCTGGCCAGTTATTATGCGCAAAATGGTACCTGGCAGGGCGTGGATCAGTACCTGGGCAATTCCAGTTCAATGATGATGGGTGGAACCGGGGAAACCACTTCCCCATCGGAACGCATGGGACCAGGCATGATGGGCGATAACGGGATGTGGAACGGGGGAATGCAAGACTGGATGGGGTCAAGCAGCATGATGGGCGACATGTGGGGGATAATGGATGTACGCCTGATCCTGGCAGATAACCAGGGTAAGGTCATCGCTGATACCGCCCAAACTGCGGTGAACCAGCAACTCTCCGCCAATGATCTGCAGGCCGGCATTCCACTGCAAGTCAATTCACAGCCAGTTGGAACCCTGCTAGCCGTCTCCAGCACACCGGCCAGCAATTCGATTAGCGCCAATTTTCTCAATGCGGTCCAGCGAACGACCTGGATCACTGGATTAATGACCGGCATTTTAGGGCTTCTTCTAGGATTTTTCCTGTTCAGGCAAATTGTCTCGCCGATCCGGACGGTAACCGAGGCCGCTTCAAACATTGCGAACGGCAAGCTCCACCAGCGTGTTCCGGTAAAATCCAATGATGAAGTTGGCACCCTGGCGCGCACCTTCAATCAAATGGCCGATTCCTTGGAACGCGACCAGCACCTGCGCCAGAGCATGATCGCGGACATCGCCCACGAATTACGCACGCCAGTCACCATCCTGCAGGCAAATTTGGAAGGAATGCTGGATGGGGTCCTGCCATCCAGCCCGGAAGAAATCGCTTCACTACGCGATGAGGTCGATTTGCTTTCCCGCCTGATCGCCGATCTGCGCTTGCTGTCCCTGGCGGAGGCTGGCCAGTTGAAGCTCGAAAAAACGATGGTCCCTGCCAGACGGATCGTCGAACTAGCTATCGAAGGGTTCCAGATGCAGGCTGCCGAACAGAAGGTTAATCTCGTGACAGACGTGGCGGATGGCTTACCGCCGGTATTCGTAGACGCCGACAGGATGAATATGGTACTTCGAAACCTGATTTCGAACGCGCTGCGATACACGCCGGAAAATGGGGAAATTGTCGTCCACGCATCTCAAAAGGATGGGGAAGCGATCCTGAATGTTACGGACACCGGCCGAGGCATTGCCGTTGAGGACCTCCCCTATGTGTTTGATCGTTTTTACCGGGCAGATAAGTCACGCAGTCGAAGCAGTGGCGGATCGGGGATCGGACTGGCGATTGTCAAGCAGCTAGTGGAAGCGCATGGTGGAAAGGTGTTGGTCAAGTCTCCGGTTTATTCTAATTCAGTGCAAGAAAAAGGCGGGACCTGCTTTACTATACAAATGCCATATAGTGATATTTAAACCAAGCTTTTAATGCGATTGATCGATCGTTTTGCAGATAAGTGGGATCGATATTTTTCCGCCACAGCTAATTACAATTCCATCTATTATAACGACTGGCAATTGACCCTCGTCTGGAAGCGCTGGGCATTCAGGGTCAAACAAATCATGGTACCGAACGGTGACTTCATTCCCATACCTTGCTTTGATCTGCCCAGCTGCCCACTCGGCTACCTCCCGCCAGGTTTCTTGAATGCCTTCTTTGCAGGCCACCGGCGCGCCGATGATAACAACCTGATGCACAGAGCACCTCCTCTCCGATCCGCTTGCTCAGCAACAGCCGCTGGAACGGCGGGCAAGTGAGGCAAAATCCACGCCCAACAGTTGGCTGATCTCCTGATTCACTTCGCGCAAGAAGGCGACAGCTAGTTCCTGCGTCATCAGATGGTCCTGAATGGTTTCATTTGTGCCGACCGCGCTTTGTAGTGCGCGCAGCTGCGTCAGGTCTACTTGAGAAATAGCGCCTGTATTTTGCTGCCTCCGAATTTTCTGCTGCAATGCAGAAAGGTCAGAAAGCAATTGCATCGCCTGCGGATCTGCATGCAACCTTTGTACTGCGGCTATATAGCGCAGAAATGGTTCAGATTGGGCCAAATTTTCCGCCAGACTGGACGTTGCTTCCAGTAAAGTGATGGAAACCCCGGCGATGTTCGATGTCATTTCGATCTCCTTAGCCACAGCAGCCTCCTGTCCGGCAGACACTGGCATAATCCAGCCCGATGGCCTTCGATAACAGATCGCCAAGCTCTTGGGTCACAGCCACCAATGCTCCTTGTGCCTGGTTGTAGGCAATGACGGATGGCTGCTGGTTGACCCGGTCGAGGAGAGTCTGAAGTTCCTGGCGATCCTCAGCGCTCACTGCATTCAACATCAACAGTGCTTTCAAAGAAGCCTGCTTTTTCTGAAATTCCTGAATGGCGCTTTGAGCTTCCGCATCCTGTCGGAAGGTGAAGAGGGCCTGTTCAAACGCCTGAAATTGCGGCGCTTCCGCAAGGACCTCGGCAAACTGCCTGGCAGCTTGCATCACCACTTCTTTGGAAGCAACTTCTAAATCATTCCAGGTTGTTTCGACCATTCCGAGGCTCCTTTTTAATGACCTATTGTATTTTCAACAGCAAAGTCGTTTTGATAAATTTGCTCACCTAATTCGGCTAGCATGGCCAGCCCCTTGATTTCCTGCGGCAGGAGGGGAATTTGTACCAGCGGCAGTCCAAACCGATCCACGATGTCACTCAGGTACTTCTCCTGCATGGCGCGGCGGGCATGGGTGAAGGGCGTATTGGCTTGCTGCGCTGGAATCACCTGATTGGCGACCACCAGACCTGGCCGGATCCCGACGGTGCTCAGTTCTTTTGCAGCACGCCAGGCTTCAAGAATAGGCGTAGCTTCGGGGTACATCACAAAGGCAAACGTGCTCTGCGCTGGATCGCGCATCATCTCGATCACTTTGCTAAAGCGTTGCTTAGCCACATCGTCAGCAGCAGTGGCATCGACCGATGCAAAGATCTTTACATCCAGCTGCTTCGACCAATCCACGGGTAGTTCCAGCAGGCGCAAGGTATGGCCAGTCGGAGCAGTATCAAAAATCACCGCCTGCCATTCCTTCAAAGAGGCATATTCAATGAACTTATCGAAGGCTGCCATCTCCTCGGTACAGGGTGAGTTAAGCTCCTCTTCCATCACGGCGATGGCGCTTTCCGGCCGTCCGCGCCGGCGGGCATCTTCGAGGATGCGCGTCTTATAGGTTTCCGCCGCGGCTTTTGGGTCAATCTTGACCGCCCACAAATTGGGCTGGCCGGCTACCGGCGCGATTTCGTCACCCACCGGGCTGTCGAGGACATCGCCCAGATGCGCTGCTGGATCAGTGGTTAAGAGGAGCGTTTTGTATCCCTGCCGTGCCAGCCAGACGGCCGTGATGCAGGAAGCAACCGTTTTGCCCACGCCGCCTTTACCGGCAAAAAACACCGTGCGTTGGTGGCCGTTCGGCTGCAGGCGCGACCGCACATCCTCCAGGGGTGTTATCACGGGCATCACCTGGGGCTCAATCGCCTCGGCCTGAAAGGTTTTCTCCGCGGGGTTCCCATCAAAGAAGATTTTCGCAACCTGGCTTAGCCGATGAATGCCTTTAATTTCCCCAGACAACAAGGTCATGAATTGCTTGGAATAGGGCAGATCCTTTTTAATCTGTTCCAGGTAATGGGACTGCATTTCCG
>CALGUJ010000199.1 GCA_937902055.1 uncultured Pelolinea sp. | reverse complement strand
ACCAGCCTCACGCTTAGCGATCAAGAGATCGCTGATCTCGTTTACATGCGCGAAGAGGAAAAATTGGCCTACGACGTCTATATGTTCTTATTTAGTCGCTGGGAATTGCCCATCTTCAGCAACATTGCGGCCAGCGAACTCACCCATACAAACGCTGTACTATCGCTTCTCGAGCGTTACGGGATCGACGATCCGGCAAAGGGTTTGCAGGCAGGTGAATTCAGGAATCAAGACCTGCAAACGTTGTACAACCAGCTCATTGCTGCAGGGAATCAGTCGCAGGAGGACGCCCTGCGAGTTGGAGCCGCAATCGAAGAGATCGATATCCGGGATCTTGATAACGCCATCGAAGCCAGCCATTCAGCCGATATCCAACAGGTTTACCGCAACCTGCAGCAAGGTTCCAATAATCACCTGCGGGCGTTTGCCGGCACACTGGAGGGGTATACCGGATCGCCCTACACTCCTCAATACCTGTCAACCGAAGCATACCAGGCTGTCATGGCAGGCAGCAGTGGAAACGGCCAACGAAACAATCGAAGCGGAAATAGAGGATTCGGAAACGGAAACCAACCCTAAATAAAGAGACATGCGAGCGTCAATACTACGCTCGCATATCCTTTTTAATAAGTCTCTTTTTTTATCAAATCCAACAATCCTGCCAATAGGATGATGGTTGAGAGGCCCAGGCTGTAACCAAGGTTTGCCCAGGGGAAATCGAGCTCGAAAAAATGATTGGCGATCAAGCCGGGCATCGCCCAGGGATAATAGCTGGCGATGCGGGAATTCATCACAATTACGCCCGAGACGGTGGCAATGATGCCAAAAGTGACGGCAGTTACAAAACTTTCCCATTTGAGCGAAACCCAGGCATGCAGCGAGATGATGATCAATGACAAACCGTAAACGCTTAAATCCAGCAGGATAATTTGGCTGACCGGGGTGACCGGTTCGAATCCCAAAGCGGGGTTGAAGCGGCGCAGCAGCATTCCACCCGCCAGCGTCATGGGCAGCAGCAGCGCCTGGCTGACGCCGAACACGATCAACGCGGCCAGTATCTTGGCGGACAATATATCCAGTTTCTTCACGGGTTGAACATAGAGCAGCTTCCACATTTTTCCGTTATGCTCAATGCCCGCCAGCAGCGCGGTCTGCAAGGTGACAAACAGGGGCAGGAAGAAAATACCCCAATAGGTTTGCAGCAATTCAGCAAAAAACAGCCACCGGCTGCCAACAACCTGTGCCATCACAGTCCCATCATCAACGAAAAAATACAGGAAGATGATGCACGAAATGATCAACGGGGATCCGACGCACAGGTAAACCAACAATGTGCGCTTCAGTTTTAAAAACTCGGTGGTAATAACATTTTTGTTCATTTCTACTCCCATGCGACTCTTTTCAAGAATCGACTTGCTTATTGGATAACCATAAATTAGCGGCCAACGTGACCCCGGCGCATAAAGCCAGGCTTAAATACACCAGATCGTTCACCGGTTTGCCATCGATAAGCCGGTAAAGACCCAGGCCGGGGAAACTCCAGGGAAAAAACCTGGAGTACTCGTGGTCAAACAGGAACAGCGCCACCAGCGTTAAAGTGATGCCGGTGGAACAGGAGACGATGAAGTTGCCCCAATTCAAGCTGACCCAGGTCTGAAAAGAAATAACCAGGAGGGAGATGACAAAGGGCGCAAAGAAAAACCAGCCCAATTCAGCCAGGGGAATATACGCGTTGACCTGGAATTCCGGTTTCAGTATGCCCAGGGAAAACCCGAACAACAGCAGGCAGAGCAGCAAGCAAATCAACGAGATGAAGGCTGCCAGAACAGCCAGGCATTGCTTGGCGGCGACCACCATCCAGCGCTTCTTGGGCTGGCTGCACACCACTTTCCAGGTTCCTTCGCGATAATCCAATTCGCCGATCAACGCGGTTTGCAGCGTGATCAACAACGGAAACAAGAGAAAAATCCAGATACGCGAGATGTGTTCCGAGATCGCCGACCAGAAATTCACACCCAGACGGATCCCCAGGCTATTGCGCTGCAACGCGCCGATCCATTCAAACAGCATGATGCCGGCCGGGACCGCCAGGCTGACTTTCAACAGCAGCGATCTTTTGGCCTTGAGGAGCTCGGCCGAGAAGACAGCAAAGAAATCGTTCATTCGCGCGCCCCGCTGATGGCTGTCAAATCGAGGAACAGGTCTTCCAGGGTAGGCTGGTCGATGCGCATTTCGGAAATGGAAATGCCGTTGTTGATCAGGCAGCGCGACAGGCTGGCGGTATCCGCCCTGCCGTCGATGGGCACCAGCACGCCGGACGCGCCCACCACCCTGGCCGCGCGGCCTTCCGCTTCCAGCACTTTTTTGGCAGCCTCGGGAAAATCCAGTTCGAAGTGGACGCACTGCGGTACTTTCAACCTCAAATCATCCTGCGTACCTTGAAAGACCAGGTTCCCGTTGTTGATGATGCCGATGCGGGTGGCGATCTGTTCCACCTCATTCAGCAGGTGGCTGGAAAGAAAGACGGTCACCCCGAAGGATTGCGACAGGCGGGTGATCAGCGCCCTGATCTCGTGGATGCCGGCCGGGTCGAGCCCGTTGGTGGGTTCGTCCAGGATCAGCAGGGGCGGCATGCCCATCAGGGCCATGGCCAGGCCCAGGCGCTGGCGCATGCCGGTGGAATAATGCCGCACGAGGCGCCGGCTGTCTTTAACCAGGTCGACCAACTCCAGCACGCGGGTGATCTCGACGCGTTCCAGGCCGCGGTAACGCCGGATGATCTCCAGGTTTTCCCAACCGGTCAGGTGCGGGTAGAGCGAGGGCTGCTCGACCAGCGCGCCCACCCGTTTGAGAATTTCCATGCGATCGTCGGCATAATCCTTTCCGAACAGGATAACGCGCCCCCCGCTGGGCTGGATCAACCCCAACAACATGCGGATGGTAGTGGTCTTGCCGGCGCCGTTTGGACCCAAAAACCCGTAAACGCAGGCCGGCGGAACCGCCAGGTCGACGCAGTCGACGGCCGTCAGGTTCCCAAAATTTTTCAATAACGCTTCGGTTTGTATGATGTTCATGACTTGCTCCTTTCAACTCAATCCTTTAGGATAGCAGGCAGGTGTCGCAAGCACGATAAAAAACAGAAGCAGAATTGTCGCAGCCCACCGCGCGAATGTTACAGAATTGAGACAAACACTCAAGGAAACTATTGCATAATAAGAAAAACCGTAAATAGAAACGAAGCGATGATCTCAAAAATACTCTTAGTGGAAGATACCATTGCCCTGGCGAACATCGTCAAGCAGGAATTGCAGACGGCGGGTTTCAGCGTGCTGCATACCGCCTCGGGCCGTGAAGCGCTGCGGCTGCACGCCGACGAAAAACCGGACCTGGTCATCCTGGACTGGATGCTGCCGGACATCGACGGGTTGAACGTGCTGCGCACCATCCGGCAGAACGCCGCCACGCCCGTGATCATGGTCACCGCCAAGAGCGAGGAGATCGACAAGATCCTGGGGCTGGAGATCGGGGCGGACGATTACATCACCAAACCCTTCAGTGTAAGGGAGCTGGTGGCGCGCATCCACGCCATAGAACGCCGCATCGAATCAGTCAATCTGCAACTGGAGGAAGACCAGCATCCGCAGGAGACGCCCATTACGCTGGAGGACCTGAAGCTGAATCCTGCCAATCATCAGGTATCCATTGACGCCAAAGAGATCGCGCTCAGCCGCACCGAATTCACCCTGCTGCACCTGTTCCTGCGCAATCCCAACCGGGTCTTCAACCGGGCTTACCTGATCGAGACGATCTGGATGGAAAATTATATCGAAGGCGACCGCTCGGTGGATAACCTCAT
>CALGUJ010000198.1 GCA_937902055.1 uncultured Pelolinea sp. | reverse complement strand
CGGCATCCTTGGCAACCTCCAGGGTATTGTCCGCAGCACGCAGCGCATACTGGGCTTGCGCCAGACGTTTTTCAATATCCACAAAATCACCATTGGCTTTATCGCTCAGGACCTTTTCCAGGTCAGCTTGTTTTTGGGCTAACGACTTTTCTGCGCCAGCCAGCACACTCTGGACAGCCTGCAATTGTTCCGCCTGAGTGTAATACCAGCCCGGCCGGTCGAAAGCGTCCATGGCGGGTTTATCCCAATCCGTTTGACGGTAGTCAGTCAGCCCGGCATGGGCTGCTTGCGAAGCAAGCTCATACTGGATTTGGGCAGCAGCCAACTGGTCCCCGGCGCTTTGTACAGCTGCCTCCGCCACCTTGACAGCAGCCGCGGCCTGATCGTATTGCGATTGCAGCAATTCAGCCTCCAGGCTGAAAAGCAGGTCACCGGCTTTCACGGAATCCCCTTCTTTCACAGCGATTTTAGCCACCTTGCCGCTCACTTCCGGCGCGATGCTCACGCTGGTGGCAGTGATCGTGCCGGATGCTGATAATTCCCTGACGCTGGCGCCATTAAAATTTCCGCAGGCCGGCAGCAGAAACACCGCCAGGGTCAACAGGACTATTGGGAAAATTCTTTTTCGATTCATTTTTTTCTCCTTACGCTGAAATATCTTTTATTTATATTTTTTTCCTGAACGTCAACACACTGGCCGTAAAATACAAGATACTCAGGACGATCATCGGCCAGATGGAATCCCACGAATAACCCGCACCGACCCCTTTCAGCATGATGCCGCGCGTGATCTCGAGATAATGGGTCACCGGCATCAACTCGCTGAACCAATAGGTGAAAGCCGGCATGCCGTCGCGGGGGAACATCAAACCCGAGAGGATGATGGCGGGGATCAGTACAATGAAGACCGCCAGGTAAAAAGCTTGCATCTGCGTCTCCGAAAGATTGGAGATGAGCACACCCATCCCCAATGAACCGATGCTGAAAATCATGCTCAACCCAACCAACTGGAAATAACTGCCGGCAACGTGCACCCCGAATATCCAACCTCCCAGCCAGATCAAGGCAACCGTATTGAAGAAGGTAACCAGCAAATAGGGAACAATCTTGCCCAGCATCAATTCCCAACCCCGGATGGGTGTAACGATCAACTGCTCCATGGTGCCCTGCTCGCGCTCGCGGACAATGGCCAGCGCGGAGAGCAGCAGCACCTGCACTTGCAGGATGATGGGGATCAACCCGGGGATCATGTAAAGTTTGCTATCCCCGTCCGGGTTGTATAGCAGCTTGATATTGGCGTCGATCGGCATTTCGACGCTTAAACCGCCCCCGCTTTTCTCCAGGTTGGTTACAAGGATTTTTTCCGCGGCAATCTGGCTGATCGCCTGCAATTTCAACTGGATCGTGCGCACGATACTGGGATCGGCAGAGCCGTTCACGTACAATTGGACCTGAACCGGATCGCCGGTTGCCACCGACCGGCCGTAAGCCTCGGGGATCAACAAACCAACCTTGACCTTATCGCGATGGATCAAATCCAGCAGCTCATCCTCATTGGCAGCCGAATAATCGTAAGAAAAATCATCGCCTGCCGTGTAGTAATCGACATAGCGGGCGCTCTCCTCCGTGCGCGAAAGATCTACCACCGCCATGGAGATATTCTTGGATTCGCCCGAAACGCCATATCCCAGCAGCAGCAACAACAACGCCGGCAGCAACAGGATCAACGCCAGCGTGCGCGGATCGCGGTAAATATGCAGGAACTCTTTTTTGACAATTGCCCAGAATCTATCCATTCTTTACTCCGTTCACCGGCAATTCCGGCGCAAATTTCTTCTGATTCTCGATCATGGCGATAAAAACGTCCTCCAGGCTTGGCTGGATGAACTCGAAATGAGATAGTTTGAACCCGCGTTCCTTCATCTTCTTCACGATTCCGACTTTATCTTTGCGTGAACGCAGCACGACATGGATTTGCGCGCCATGCAGCGCTACGTCGACCACTTCCGGCTGCTCGCGCAGGAACGCTTCGACAGCCAATGCCTGTTCGCATTCAAGAGCTGCCAGCGCGCCAGAAAGGTCCTCTTTGATCGTTTCCGGGCTGGCAATGCGGATCAGACGGCCATCGTACATCATGCCGATTTTGTTACAGAATTCAGCCTCATCCATGTAATGCGTGGTTGCCAGAATACTGACGCCCTCACCGGCCATTTGGTAAATGAAATCCCAAAATTCACGGCGCGAGATCGGATCTACCCCGGCCGTGGGTTCATCCAGGAACAGCATGGGGGGCTGGTGAACCACCGCGCAAGCCAGCGCCACGCGCTGGCGCCAACCGCCGGAAAGGCTGCGCACAGGGGCATCCCGCAAATCACCCAAATCCAATTGGTCGATAAGTTCACCGGCGCGTCTTGCCTGCCGGCTGCGCTCCACAGCGTAGACCTGAGCATAAAACATGATATTTTCCTGACAGGAAAGATCGTTATAAAGGGAAAAGCGCTGGGACATGTATCCGATATTGCGCTTGATCGCTTCCGCATCACGTTCGATGTCCCATCCCAGCACGCTGCCCTGCCCGGCGCTGGGCCTGGTGATGGCGCACAACATGCGGATGGTGGTTGTTTTTCCGGCGCCATTTGGCCCGAGCAGCCCAAAGATCTCCCCTTTGGGGATGTAAAAATCGATCGCATCCACAGCGGTAAAATCGCCGAATTGCTTGGTCAGCCCTTTCACCTCTACCGCGTTGATGTAATCATTCATGCGCGCCTCGCGAATTTTGCGCCTGATGAATGAAAACGTCCTCCATGGTTGGCGCAGCCTGGCGCAGGATGCGCACGTCCAATTCCTGGTTATCCATTTCGGCGCGGATCTCCTGGATTTTTCGGGTCATATCATTTTTCTCCACCGAAAGCCGGAAACGGTCTCCAACCGGCCGCCAATCGTGGATCCCGTTCAGTTGCGAGACAATCCGGCGCGCTTCCTTGCGCGGCCGGGCTTTTAATTCGATAACGTCAAAAGGCATCGCTGAGCGCAGCTCGGCGGGCGAGCCGCTGGCGATGACCTTGCCGTGATGCATGATGGCCACCATGTGGCAGCGTTCCGCTTCATCCATGTAGGGTGTGCTGACCACCACCGTCACGCCATTCTGCACCACTTCCGCCAGGATAGCCCACAGCTCCCGGCGCGAAACCGGATCCACGCCGGTGGATGGTTCATCCAGGATTAATATCTGCGGATTATGGATCATGGCGCAGGCCAACGCGAGTTTCTTTTTCATGCCGCCGGAAAGATCGCGCGCGCGGCGGTGTTGGAACTGTTTGAGCCGGGTGAATTCCAGCATCTTTTCGATGCGCGCCCCGCGCTCGAAACTATGGACATGCTGGATGTCGGCGAAAAACGTCAGGTTTTCGATAACGCTTAAATCCAGGTACAGGCTGAAATTTTGGGGCATATATCCGATCAAACTCCTGATCTTTTCAGGCTGCGTTTTTACGTCAAAACCATCAATAGCGGCCTCGCCAGAGGAGGCCGGCAAAATGGTCGCCAGGATGCGCAAGGTGGTCGACTTGCCCGCCCCATCCGGGCCGATCAAACCAAACAGCGTCCCGCGCGCTACATGCAGGTCCAATCCCTCAACCGCAAATTCCTTGCGCCTGCGGTTATATTGCTTATACAATGCGTTTGTATCGATTATGCGGTTTTCCATATCATTTGCTTTACAGATGAGACAGCCATCATAAAGGACGGTCTGCAAGGCAGCCAGATTCCATAAGCCATCAAGTTTTTCTCGAATGCAATCCCGGGAGATTGCATTTGCAACCCGCTTAAGTCCCATCTGTCACATGATGGGAAAACGATCGAAAGTGGTAAGATGTAAATTATGGAAGAACAGGCAATTGAACCGGGGTTGTTGCGGGTTTTCCGCTATTATTGCGGATTCGCGATCGGTTATTTTTTTGGTATTTTTCTTTACACGAGCCTGACCACCCGTACCTGGTTCACTCCCACCTCCCTGCTCTTTTTGATCAACGCAGTCATTTTCCTGTTCTTGTTGATCTATCTGTTGAGCAGGTGGCTTGAGAAAAAATTAAAAAATCTGTATCTACCGACCGCCATCCTGATTGCCGCCATGGGGCCGATTTACATCAGTTTCATGTTATGGCCGCTGCAGGCCCAGGACCCCGTGACGGAAGTGATTTACCGCAGTTGGATGTTATTTCCCATCCTGATCGTGCCGATCGTACTGGTAGCCTGGCAGTATTCGTTCAAAGTCACGCTCACTTTGGTTGTCATCACCGCTTTTTATGACCTACCCTTCATTATTATCAGTCTCGGCAAGATCGACCTGGCCTCCATCCCGTTCATTGGCGTGCCGATCCTGCGCTCGATTGCCATCGGAACAGTCGGCACGATCGTCAATTTATCGATGAAAACGCAAAAAGAGCAACGTCAGAAATTGATCGAAGCCAACCTCAAGCTGAGCGAACATGCGCATACCTTGGAACAACTGGCGGTCAGCCGCGAACGCAACCGCCTGGCGCGTGAATTGCACGACACGCTGGCGCATACGCTCAGCAGCCAAATCCTCACGTTGGAAGCAATGAGAATTTCGGCTGATCCGAAAGACAAGGAATTGACTCAATCGCTGGATCAGCTCATTCAGAACACGCGCAGCGGCTTAACCGAAACCCGCCGCGCGCTCAAAGATTTGCGCACGAAAAAACTGGAAGACCTTGGGCTTTCCGGCGCGCTGAAAAGCCTGGTGGCGGATGCAGCCTGGCGCGCCAACTGCGCCGGCACCTCAACAATCTCAGAAAATCTGCCCGCCCTCTCGACCAAAACCGAGCAATGCATGGTTCGCATCGCCCAGGAGGCGCTGGAGAACATTGCGAGACACGCGAACGCCAGCAATATCGAATTAAAACTGGTCCATTCCCATAGAAAACTGATCCTGGAGATCAGCGACGACGGGCAAGGGTTCAACCTGGCTTCCATCGATAAACGCGAAAGAATGGGAATAAGGGGTATGAAAGAACGCGCTGCAGAAGCAGGCGGAATTTTAAAAATCATCACCAGCCCCGAAAAAGGGACAACCATCCGGGTTGAGTTTGGAGAATAAATGATCAGGATCATTTTATGCGACGACCAATTTGTGGTCGTGGAAGGATTGAAGAAAATTCTGGGGACCGACCCGGCCATCCAGGTGGTAGGGTCAGCCAGCGATGGTACCGAGCTGATCAAACTGCTGCCCGCGCTCAAACCCGACCTGGTATTGATCGATCTGAAAATGCCGGTGATGAATGGCATATTGGCCACACGGCAAATCCGCAAGGAATTTCCCGGTATTCACGTGTTGGTCCTGAGCACCTACGACGATGACGAATGGGTTTTCGATGCGCTGCGCGCGGGCGCGGAAGGTTACCTACTCAAAGACACCCCCCCAACCCAGTTAATCACCGCGATCAAGGGCACCG
>CALGUJ010000197.1 GCA_937902055.1 uncultured Pelolinea sp. | reverse complement strand
GATGATATGGCCACTGGCGGTATTCTGGAATTGATAAAAGTACTCCAGAGTAACGGTGCCATTCGACTCCAGATATACATTAACCTGTGCCTCGGGTATCTGGAAGTAATATTCCTGCGCCAAAACCGGCTGGGCTACAGTTAAAACCAGCAACAGGGCTATCAGGATACCTGAAACCTTGATCTTTTTCATTTGAGCTCCGTTATTGTCTATATTTATGAAACCGCGGCTACCACTTAGGTTCTTCGGTTAATTGATAGGTAGTACCGCAATAAGGGCACGTGACCACCGGCGCACCGGCAACCAGTTTGACGTCTTTTGCGGCAAGAACGCCGCCGCAGGACTTGCACTTGATGGTATCCATGCCCACTTCACCGGGCAGGTCGATATTGACCGTAACATTTTGGGCTGCATCGGGGGAAGTTTTAATACGCGTGGCAAAGAAGATCAGGACGAATCCCACGGCAGCCAGGATGACAGCAATCTGGATATAGATCGCGCTGCCGGTTTGACCTCCGGAACCTAAAAAGAACAGGAAAGAGAAGACAAGCGCAAAAGCCGCCAGAATAAACAAGGTAATTTTGCCAAATTTCATATTTTCCTCCGATGAAATCCAACCATTTTAACCAGGTTTCGTACAACTTTTATTATATACGGAAAAGTACAGAGATGGTTTTCGGGGGATAGATGACAAAGATTGCTATAATTTATGGCATGGAAGAACAATTTTCACATTCCGATTACGAATCCTTGAAGAAGAAAATCCATTTTCATAACTACCGTTATCACGTGTTAGATGACCCCTTGATCAGCGACGTGGAATTTGACCGCATGCTGCTGCACCTGCGTGAAATGGAGGATGCGCATCCGGAATGGATCGCATCGGATTCACCCACGCAGCGTAGCGGAGCTCCCGCGGCAGAGCGTTTTGAAAAAGTGCGTCATCCGGCGCCCATCCTCAGCCTGGCCAATGCTTTTTCCGAGGACGACATCCGCGCCTGGTACGAACGAATCGCCAAACTGGATGATCGGGTTTGCCGGGCAGGCTTCGTGCTGGAGCCCAAGATCGATGGCCTGACGGTTGTGCTGCATTACCAGGACGGAGTATTTGTACAGGGCGACACGCGCGGCGACGGGGAAGTGGGGGAGGACATCACCGCCAACCTGCGCACCATAAAAGCCATTCCCTTAAAAATTCCCGTAGAAGATAACAGTGAGAGCGTACCGCCAGAACTCGTGGTGCGCGCCGAAGCGTTCATGATGATCTCCGATTTTGAGAAACTGAACCAGGAATTGGCAGAGAAAGGCGAGAAGGTTTATCAGAATCCGCGCAACACCGCGGCCGGCTCGCTGCGCCAACTCGACCCCAGCCTGGTGGCGCAGCGCCCACTGACCATTTTGTCGTACGCCATCGTCACGGACAATCCCAAAAAGTCGCAGTGGGAGACGCTCATGTATCTCAAACGCCTGGGATTTCCGGTTTCAGATTTGTCGAAACGCTGCGCCGGCTTGGGGGAAATGCTAGCCTGCACGCGCGAGTGGCAGGGTATGCGGGCACACATCCCCTTTGAAGTGGACGGCGTGGTGATCAAGCTGGACGATCTGGAACTGGCGGACGAACTGGGATTCGTGGGGAAAGATCCGCGCGGCGCGCTGGCTCTGAAATTCCCGGCCCAGGAAGTGACCACTAACCTGAACGATATCGGCGTGAACGTGGGGCGAACGGGCGTGTTGACGCCGTATGCCATCCTGGAACCGGTCGAGATTGGCGGCGTGATCGTCAGGCAAGCAACACTGCACAATTTCGATTACATCGCGGAAAAAGACATCCGCATCGGCGACCGCGTGATGGTTAAGCGAGCCGGGGACGTGATCCCTTACATCATCGGGCCGATCGTGGATGCGCGCAAAGGCAGCGAACAGCCTTACCAACCGCCCGAGACCTGCCCGATCTGCCATCAGTCGGTGGAAAACTTCGAGGGCGAGGTAGCCTGGTACTGCATCAACAGCTCGTGCCCGGCGCAGATCATCCGCAACATCGAGCATTTCGTCTCACGCAGCGCGATGGATATCGTCGGGCTGGGCATCAAAATCGTGGAGCAACTGGTGGAAGCCGGGCTGGTGCACGATGTGGCCGATCTCTATAACCTGCGTAAGGAAGATTTACTCAACCTGGAAGGTTTTGCCGGTAAGAAAGCCGATAACTTACTGGAAGCGGTGGAGGCTTCACGGCAGCAAAGTCTGGGACGCCTAATCACGGCGTTGGGTATACACGGCATCGGCGAGGTGGCGGCTGAAGATCTGGCGACGCGTTTCGAGGACCTGGATGATCTGGCGCGCGCGACTGCGGATAAGATCATGGAAATCCAGGGCTTTGGGCCTAACATGGCCGAGGCCATCGTGGACTGGTTCGGGATCGAGAAGAACCGCGAGATTGTACGCAAATTGAAAGCCGCCGGCGTATGGCCGAAGCGCGCGTCCAACGTGAGCAATCTACCGCAGACCCTGTCAGGCAAAAAGTTCGTGGTAACCGGTACGCTGGCCGGTTTTTCACGCGAAGGCATCAAGGAATACATCAGCGCGCATGGCGGGAAGGTTTCCGACAGTGTCAGCGCACAGACCGATTACCTGGTGGTGGGTGAGAATCCCGGCTCCAAGCTGGAAAAAGCGCAGGGATTGGGCGTGACCGTGCTGAACGAAGAACAATTAAAAGAAATCGCTGAACAAAAATAGAAAAAGAAGAATCATTAATGGCAGAACTTATATTAAAACCCGGGCGTGAAAAATCATTGCTACGGCGGCACCCCTGGGTGTTTTCAGGTGCGGTGGCGCAGGTCAAGGGAGAACCCGGTTTGGGAGACACCGTTGAAGTACTCTCATCCAAAGGGGAGAGATTAGGATGGGCGGCCTACAGCCCGCAATCGTCCATACGGGTACGCATGTGGTCGTTTGGAGAGGAAGAATTAAGAGATATGGCGTCATCCCTTTCCAATAAAATGCGTATAGCCATTATATCAAGAGAAAGAGAGTTATTAAATAATCAGTCTTTAAATAATAGTATGCGCCTGATCCACGCCGAATCCGATGGCCTACCCGGCCTGATCGTCGATCGTTACGATCAGTGGTTGGTGGCGCAGTTCCTGACGGCCGGGGCAGAGAAGTGGAAGGCGGAAATCACGCAAGCCCTGGCGGAGATCACGGGTCTGCGAAATATTTACGAGCGGTCCGACGCCGACGTGCGCGAACTGGAAGGCCTGCCGACGGTCAACGGTGTTTTAATGGGCGGGCAGCCTCCCGAGGTGGTCGAAATCGTCGAGAACGGATTGCGCTTCCTGGTGGATATCCAGCACGGCCACAAAACCGGTTTCTACCTTGACCAGCGCGATAATCGTTTAGCTGTGCAAGCCTACACCAAAGGACGGCGCGTACTGAATTGTTTCTCCTATACCGGTGGATTCGCTGTTTACTGCCTGGCGGGTGGCGCAGCGCATGTTACCTCCATTGATTCTTCGGCGGACGTGCTGGAAATCGGCAAGCGCAACCTGGTACTCAATCATTTGCCGGTCGAAAAGGCCGAATGGATGTGCGCGGACGTTTTCCAGGAACTGCGCGCCATGCGAGACCGGCGCGAGCGCTTCGACCTGATCGTGCTGGACCCGCCCAAGTTCGCGCCAACTGCAGGCCAGGTGCAGGCCGCCGCGCGCGGCTACAAGGACATTAACCTGCTGGCCTTCAAGCTGCTCAACCCGGGCGGCATCCTGGCAACTTTTTCCTGCTCAGGCGGGGTGGAGCGCGCGCTATTCCAGAAAATCGTGGCGGATGCCGCGCTGGACGCGGGCGTGGATGCGCAGATTATCCGGCACCTCTCGCAGGCGCCCGACCATCCCATCGCGTTGAATTTCCCGGAGGGAGATTACCTGAAGGGATTGATCTGTCGGATTAGCTAAACGAAAAATATATCTATAAATTGTTAAAAAGAGAACGCACCCAGAGGGTACGAAATATATGGTGGAGATGGCGGGAATCGAACCCGCGTCCGAAAGAATAGAGCCGCGAACTTCTACGAGCGTAGCGGGTCTTGTTTCTCGCCGTTGACAGGGAGACCCTCAGCCAACGTCAACAGCCAGCCGCTTGGACCCGAAAGCCCTCTTTTGTGCATTGCGCGGCCGTATGCACAGCACTCCAACTTTGTGGCGCCTGTCCCGCGACCGGTCGGAGTTCGGTGCAGGCAGACGTGGTCCGAAGACCAGTCGCTGGTTCCTTAGCTTATGCAGCTAAAGGAAGAGCAGCATAGTTAGTGCGATTGGCACTTGTGTTTTGTACTGATTTCACGAGGTCGGTACCTCTCGGCTCGCCGTTCGGGTTCAGCCTCTCCCGTCGAAGCCTGTCATCCCCGAAGACGAACCTATTATACAGTATGAATATCAGAAATAAATTAAAAATCGCAAAATGGAATCTAAATTCATTTTGCTATAATCTCTTCAATACATATCTTCAAAATCAGGGATGCGGAATAATGGAAAACACGGATAACAAAAAAGTAAAACACGATTGCATGGAGTACGGTCATTATTGGGAGGACGCAGAAATCCCCTCGCATTGCAATTCCTGTTCATTCAAAGCGGGACCAGGCGATTGGGGCATGTGCATGCCCGATGCGGGCAGCGAGTGCATCCGACCCACTGTGAGCGTGAAACAATGCCGCCATTGCGGCGCGATCCAAACTGAGGACGGATTGGTCGTTCCATCCGATTTCTTCGATAAGCTGTAATCATCCTATCTCTAATTAAAAAACCTAATAAGAATTAATCATTGATCGTGCGGTGAAGCGCTGCTGGCACGTTACTTGCAATAAAGTGAGTACGTGTAAAGTAACGAGGACACCTGCATGATCTCGGGAATCGATTTATCGGATAAGAACGGAGCGGTCGATTGGAGCCAGTTTGGCAACAACGACGTCAACTTCGTTTACATCAAGGCCAGCGAGGCTATCGACAGCATCGATTCCATGTACGAGACCAATATCCAAAAGGCAGGCGAAAGCGGTATCCTGGCTGGGGCTTACCACTGGCTGCATCCCGATTTGCACGTAGGCCGGCAGGCGGAATTGTTCTTAAATACCGTCGGTAATTTCAAAGGCATGCTGCCTCCGGTGGTGTGCCTGGAGACCTACCATACGAACCTGACCGCGATGGACAAGAGTGTGCGTACGTTTATCGAGTTGCTGCGGGACGGGTTGGGAGTGAATCCGGTCATTTATACATCTGAAACCTATTGGAATACCTATCTTTCGAATTCCGATTGGGGCTGTGAATACCCATTATGGCTCGACAAACCCGGCAACTCGTGGCCCAAGCAAATCTGGCCATGGGCAGGTTGGACTCTCTGGCAATATTCTTACCAGGCGCGTCTGCCTGGAATTGCCACCAATCTGGGATTGAACTGGTTCAACGGTTCGATCACCGAATTGAAGAAAATGGTGATCAAGTAAGAGGAGAAATGCGATGATACCCGGAGTTGATGTTTCCCACTGGCAACTGGAAATCGATTGGAGCGAAGTGAAGCGCGCAGGCGTCAAATTTGCTTTCATCAAGGCCACAGAGTTTCCTGACAAAAAAACCACCCTGTACATCGATGATCTTTTATATCAAAACCTGCAGGGCATTTCGGCTGCCGGCATCCACTGGAGCGCATACCATTTTTTCCGCACGCATATCGATCCGGTCATTCAGGCGCAGGTGTTCGTGGAGACTGTGGGAGAGTTCACCAGCCTGCCGCCGGTGTTGGACCTGGAAGCCGCAGGGTGCAAGGGCGAAAAACTGAACCTGAAGGTGCAGGCTTTCCTGACGGAAGTCGAGCGATTGACCGGACGCAAGCCGATCATTTATACCAGCGGCGGTTTCTGGCGCAGCTATATGATGTACGAAAAGCGCGTGCACGCCGATTGGGCGCGCGCATATCCGCTGTGGATGGCGCAGTACACCACGCTGTGGCCTACGCCGCTTTATCCCTGGGCAGGTTGGGATTTCTGGCAGTATTCAGACAAAGGTACGCTGCCGGGATTCAAAACCCACATGGACCTGAACTGGTTCAACGGATCGGAAGAGGAAATGCTGGCGCGTTTCAATGTGGGCGGCGGAAGTTACACAGTGCCTTCAACGGCTTCGGTGGAAAAAAGCGGTGTTTTGGCTGAGGACAAGGATGCCAGGCTGATGGAAGAATTCGAGCTTGCCAAGCAAATGTATACACTGAATCACGGTGATTACCAGGAACCTTCGCAGGATCCCAAGCGCTATTTTGCCAATGGCAGACGGCCCGATTTCCATTCGGCGCCAACCGCTCACGGTGCGCAAACTATGGAAGAACGGCGCTGGGTGCGCTCATATTTCATCGATAAGGCAGTGCGGCAAGCGGCTTAATTCAGAATTCGAAATAATAAAACGTTGGCTGAGCAACTCGAAGCCAACGTTTTATTTATCAGGAAAAGCAAACTGGGGAAAGAATAATTTATTTGCAGGGTTAGAGCGAGATCGCCACGCTTCCCTGCGGGAAGCTCGAGAAAACAGAATTTACGATACCGTCGGGATGCCGCTGGTCAGGCAATGCAGGCGGTAGACCTTAGCGCTGCAGGTGATGAACAGCGAACGCATGTCCTCGCCGCCCCAACCCAGATTGGAGGTCTTATCGGGCAGGTAAATACGGCCGAGCAAGTCGCCTTTGGGATTGAATACCCAAATTCCGCCAGGGTCGGTGCTGAACAGGTTGCCCTGCGCGTCGAACTTCATGCCGTCCGGGCGGCCGATCTTATCATCATCCCATAATTCCACCCAGATATGCCCGCCGCTAAACTTCCAGTCCGAGTCAACATCGAACACACGGATGTGCTGGCGCACGGTGTCGATCACGTACAGCTTTTTTTCGTCAGGCGAGAGCGCCAGCCCGTTGGGGCGTTCGAAGGAGTCGCTGATCAATTCCAGCCTGCCGTAATCAGGAGTAACCCGATAGACACCCTGAAAACTCAACTCCGCCTCGGCCGGACCGCCCTGACCTTCGCGCAAGCCGTAGATGGGATCAGTGAAGAGGATCGAACCGTCGCTGGCGGCGACCACGTCATTGGGCGAGTTCAGTTTCTTCCCCCGGTAAGC
>CALGUJ010000196.1 GCA_937902055.1 uncultured Pelolinea sp. | reverse complement strand
CGCCGGCGTGGTCAAATTCACCATTCAGTTGACCACACCCGCCTGTCCGTTGAAGGCTCGCATCGAAGCCGATGCCAGGAAAGCTTTTGAAGGCGTTGCTGGTGTAAAAGAAGTCATCATCAAGATGGACGCCCGAGTTCCCCAGCAGCAAAAAATTACAGAACAGATTGATCTGCAGATCAAGAATATTATTGCCGTTGCGTCCGGCAAGGGCGGGGTAGGCAAGTCCACCGTGGCAGTAAACCTGGCGATCGCTTTGGCCAACACCGGGGCGAAAGTGGGAATCATGGACGCCGATATCTATGGGCCGAATGTCCCCACCATGATGGGGGTAAACCAGCTTCCGAATCCGCGCAATAACAAGATGGTGCCGGCGGAAAATTATAAAGTGAAGATCATTTCAATCGGTTTCCTTGTCAAACAAGGCCAGCCGCTGATTTGGCGCGGACCGTTATTGAATTCCACCATTCGGCAGTTCCTGACGGATGTTGAATGGGGCGAACTGGATTACCTGGTGGTCGATCTACCGCCGGGTACGGGGGATGTACAGCTTAGCCTTGCCCAACACATTCCCGTTACCTGCGGCGTGATTGTCACCATGCCGCAGCGCGTGTCTTTGGAAGACGCCAGTCGGGGAATCGAAATGTTCCGCAAGCTTGAAATTCCGGTAGCCGGAGTAGTTGAGAACATGGGCTCCATGCTGCTGCCGGATGGGACTTCACTGGACGTTTTCGGTGAAGGCGGAGGCGAAGCGATGGCGAACGCGTACGGACTGACTTTCCTGGGAAGGATACCCCTTGATCCCCAGATTCGCATCAAAGGCGATACCGGCCAACCGATTGTGATCAGCCAGCCGGATTCAAAACCGGCGCAGATCTTCAACTCGATGGCTTGCGAAATTGCATCTTTTATATCGCGATTAAGTATAGAGGATTGATCAATAATGGGCGACGAACAAACCAAGGACTTGCCGGTAATTGTCGGCATCCGTTTTTCAAAGATTGGCAAAAATTATTATTTCGATGCTTCCAAGATCGGAGAGCTAAAAATTGGCGACCATCTGGTGGTGGAAACCAGCCGCGGTTGGCAATTGGGCGAACTGGCTGAAATTGTCACCGATGAAGAGATCCTGAAAAACGCCAGTTATAAATCAGTGGATCGTATTGCCTCCGCCGAAGACTTGGCCAGGCACGAGGAACTCGCGCAAAAGGCCGACCAGGTGCTGCAGGAATGCAAGCGTGAAATCAACAATCAAAAGATCGCGGATGTAAAAGTTGTGATGGCTGAATTCAGCTTCGACGAAAAAATCCTCTCATTCCTGTTCACATCCGAAAGCGATGACAGCCCAAATTTGAACCAGGTAAAAAAGAGCCTGGGTAAAAAATTCCCAAACGCCCGCATCGATTTTCATAAAATCGGCCCCAGAGATGTCGCCAAGTTTTTCGGCGGGATGGGCGCCTGTGGATTCCCCACGCGCTGCTGCAGTAAATTCCTCTGCCAGTTTGAATCCATTTCCATTCGCATGGCCAAGACGCAGGGAATTTCATTGACCCCCTCGGATATTACCGGCATGTGCGACCGGCTGCGCTGCTGCCTGGCGTATGAACATTGTCAATACGTCGAAGCTTTGAAGAACATGCCCAAGCGCAACAAGATGGTGATGACCCCCAATGGGATTGGTAAAATTCGCGATGTGGCTCCGCTGCGCGAGTGCGTGTATGTTCAATTGGAAGAGATTGGCGTGAAGGAATTTCACGTTAGCGAGATTTCGGAAGCCAAACAGATTCACGATGTAAAAAAGCCGCAGCCAACCGACCAACAAACGCCTTCTGCCGAGAAACCCAGCCAAACGGATCAGCGGCCGCGGCAAAATCCCCGTCGAAATCAACGACGACCGGATAGAAAGAAATAACCAGATGCCGTTTTGGGATCAAAAGAAAAAAATATTGGTGATTCTGGCTCATCCTGATGATCCAGAATTTTTTTGCGGGGCTACCATCGCCGAATGGTGCCGGCAAGGGCACGAAGTGGCTTATTGCTTGTTGACCAGGGGCGACAAAGGCGTGAATGAACATTTCAAAGCGGACGCAGACATCAAACAGGTTCGGGAAAAAGAACAAAGAGAAGCCGCCGCCGTTCTGGGGGTGCACGATATCAATTACCTGGAAAATGAAGACGGATACCTGGTGCCCAGCATGGCGCTGCGCAAGGACGTAACCCGCGTCATCCGCCAGAAAAAACCGCAAATCCTAGTAAGCTGCGACCCGACCAATTTCTACATGCATGACGATTACATCAATCATCCGGATCATCGCGCGGCCGGTCAGGTTGCCATTGACGCTGTCTTCCCGGCGGCTGGCAATCCCTTATTTTTTACTGAACTCATCACGGATGAAGAACTTTATCCGCACGGCGTAGAAGAGGTATGGCTTTCGCTGCCGAAAGAACCCAATCTGGTGATCGATGTCACGGAAACCTGGGAATTAAAGATTCAGGCGCTGCTCAAGCATCGCTCGCAAATCGGTATTGAAGAAGCTTTTATCGAGCGCATGAAAAAACGCTATACGGAAGACTCAACCGAGGAGAATCCGCGTTATTCGGAACAATTCAAGCGGATTATTTTTCGGAGATAGACCGGATATCATTTCAAAATAATTACATTCAAAGTTGATTAAAGACCCAATCGGTGTAATAATATTATTAATCTGATTAATAATATTTATCAACAACCGGCCGATTTACTCCGCAAAACAGGAAGAATTCATCGATTACCTGATCGATAAACAAGTTAATTCTCCCGATCAAGATATTCCTTCAATTGAAGTCATCAGCAAAGAACTGGGTATCAGTGTTGCTTGTCTGCGGGAACAGATGGAATTGGCGCGCAATTTGGGTTTGATCAAGATTCAACCGCGCAAGGGGATTGAGGTCCAGCCGTACAGCTTTACCCCCGCCGTAATTAAAAGCGTCTACTACGCCATAAAGATCGACCGGAAATATTTCAATCAATTTGCCGATTTGCGCAGTCATCTGGAAAGAATGTATTTCCGCGAAGCTGCCGCATTATTGACTGAAAAAGATTGCGCGGATTTGATGGATCTGATTCAGACAGCCAAACGAAAATTGCACGATACTCCCATTCAAATCCCTCATCAGGAACATCGAAAATACCATCTGCTGATCTACAAGCGCTTGAATAATGTATTCCTGAATGGCCTCTTGGAATGTTATTGGGATACTTATGAAATGGTTGGGTTGAATATCTATTCCGATCTGTCTTACCTCGAATCTGTTTGGGATTACCACGAAGGCATTGGCCAGTGTCTGTTGGAAAAACAAATAGACAAGGCTTACCAAATGATGATCGATCACATCAAATTAATTGCGAAAAGGTAAGGAATTCCGCATGCAGATTAATGATTTCAGCGTTACTTTCAGCACGATCAATGGTTCCGGCAGCGCCACGGCGAACAACACCATCCTGCGGGCAATCTCCAAAATGGGTATTCCGGTCAGCGCGCGCAATATCTTTCCCTCGAACATTCAAGGCTTGCCGACCTGGTACAACTTGCGGGTAAATGCAGCCGGATACAAGGGCCGTCAAGAGCGATGCCAGATACTTGTGGCGATGAATCCTGAAACGGTTGCTGCGGATTTGGAAAAAGTGGTTGAGGGAGGGTTGGTTCTGATCAACGAAGAGATCCCGCTCAACGAGCTGCCGGCCGGGATTAAAAAAATCTCCATGCCGGTTAAGCCGCTCCTGGAAGCGTCCAAGACCGCCGCAAACCTGCACATCTACCTCGCCAACATGGTTTACGTGGGTGTTCTGGCCTGGTTGGTCGGCATCGACCTGGAAAAAATTGAATCTGCCCTGCAATACCACTTTGATCACCGCCAGAGCGCGGTTGAACCAAACCTGATAGTAGTGGAAAGCGCTTTTAATTGGGCCGGGCAAAACCTGATCAATCCGGGCGATTATAAATTGCAGGCATTGGAGCAGCCCGGGAACAATATCCTGGTGGATGGCAACACCGCCGGGGCCTTGGGAGCTCTGTTCGGCGGTCTGCAATATGCCGCCTGGTATCCCATCACGCCGGCCACCGGGCTGGCCGAGGCTTTGAACGAATATATCCCCAAACTGCGCACGGATCCCCAAACTGGCACCACCAATTGCGTGGTCGTGCAGGCCGAGGACGAATTGGCAGCCATCGGCATGGTGGTGGGCGCCGGTTGGGCCGGACTGCGATCCATGACTTCAACTTCAGGCCCGGGATTGTGCCTCATGGCGGAGTATCTTGGACTGGCGTACTTTGCCGAAATTCCCATCGTAGTTTGGGACGTGCAGCGTGTCGGACCATCCACCGGTTTGCCCACCCATACTTCGCAGGGAGATTTGACGTTCACATATTTCATCAGCCATGGCGACAAAGATATGATTATCCTGCTGCCTGGCGATGTTGAGGAATGTTTCGAATTCGGCTGGAAAGCGCTG